>DYMR01000091.1:5735-7940 GCA_020721485.1 Halothiobacillus neapolitanus
GATCCCTCGGCAGAAAGCCGGTTTGCGCAAGCGCTGGATCCCTTCATCGCCGCCTATGACCGGGTGGCGCTGATGGCCATGCCGTATCTCGATGGCACCACCGAAGATCCGAAAACCTGGTTGCGTCAACTCGTGACCGCCGTGGCTCAGCACCCCGACGGCCTGCGCAAGGTCGTATTCGAACTGCAAACCAAAAACTGGACGAACGATCAATGGATCGACGGGCAAGTGCTCAAAGACTGGATGCAGCTCCTGATCCGCCACGGCGGCGTCAACCTCGCCTACTACCCCGATGATTTTTATAACAATCATCCGCCGCTGCGCACCACCTACGAAGGCATGAGCCTGAACGACTTTCCCGCCTTGGCACCCAAACCTCAGCCAAAATCCAAATGATTGAATCTCTATTTCTCACCGTTCAAACCGTCATCATCGCCAGCACCGGCAGCCTGCGCGATGCGCTGTTCGCCTATGCGTTTTTCTATCCGCTCATCATGGCGTGGATGTGGATTATTGGCGGCATTTGGTATTACCGCCGCTGGGAAAACACGCATGATTTGGGGCCGGAATTTCCTCCGCCGATGCGCGAATATCCGCCCGCCAGCATTTTGATTCCCTGCTTCAACGAAGAAGCCAACCTGCATCAAACCCTGCATTACGCGCTGGCGACGGAATACCCCGACTTCGAAGTGATTGCCATCAACGATGGCTCCTCGGATCAAACCGGCGCGCTGCTCGATGCGCTGCTGCCACTGCATCCCCGCCTACGGGTCATTCATCTGGCAGAAAACCAAGGCAAGGCCATGGCGTTGCGCGCCGGCGCGATTGCCGCCCAGCACGAATTTCTGATTTGCATTGATGGCGATGCCCTCATTCACCCCAAAGCCGTGGCGTGGATGATGTCGCACTTCGTCACCGGGCCGCGCGTGGGCGCCGTGACCGGCAATCCGCGCATCATCAACCGCTCCACCTTGCTCGGCAAACTTCAGGTGGGCGAATTTTCTTCCATCATCGGCCTGATGAAACGCGCGCAACGGGTGTATGGCCGGCTGTTCACCGTGTCCGGCGTGATCGCCGGCTACCGCCGCACCGCCCTTCACCGCGTCGGCTATTGGTCCGAACACATGATTACCGAGGACATCGACATCTCCTGGCGCCTGCAAATGGACCACTGGGATGTGCGCTACGAGCCCGACGCCCTGTGCTACATCTACATGCCGGAAACCTTCACCGGCCTGTGGAAGCAACGGCTGCGCTGGGCGCAAGGCGGCGTGGAAGTGCTGCTCAAACACGGGCGCGATTTGCTGATTTGGCGGCGGCGGCGCTTTTGGGCGGTGGCCTTGGAATACCTCGCCTCAGTCACCTGGGCGTATGTCATGTTGCTGATTGTCACGCTCTACCTGCTCGGCCTGTTTCTGCCCTTGCCGCCCGCATGGCAAGTCAACACGCTGTTGCCGCAATGGAATGGCGTGGTCCTGGGGCTCACCGCCTTGGCACAATTCGGCGTAAGCATGTACATCGACCGCCGTTACGAACCCAAAAAACGCTTTCTGCGCAATTACTTCTGGATTATCTGGTACCCGCTGGCCTTCTGGGTGTTGATCTGGCTCACCACCATCGTGGCACTGCCCAAAACCCTGCTTAAGCGCCACCAGAAACGCGCGCGCTGGACCAGCCCGGATCGGGGCGTGCGTGAATTACCCACGCCACAAGACGAGGCCACCAAACTATGAATCTGGCTGAAAAACCGTCCGTTGAATCCCCGGTCGAGCCGGCCCCGTCCACCCTGCCACGCATTCCCGAACTGGTGCTGCGCGCCGATTTGGTGCCGGTCGCCAAGCGGGGGCTGTTCGCGTTGATCGCCACTATTGGCTGGCTGTTGTGGCTGTATCTACTGCTGCCGCTGGGGGCACTGCTGGCGTGGTGGTTCGGCTACCAACGACTGGAACTGTTCGTGCTTTCCAACCCCGGAAAAACCATCGAAACATTGCAAATTTATTCGATCGTGATTCTTGCCGGCGGCCTACTCTTCATTTTCTGGGCGGTCTACAACTGGATGCGGTTTCGCGGCAAAGACCGCCGTGGCTCACCCGCGCCGGTCGATGCCGAACGGATTGGCGGCAGCTTTCACATCCCCGGTGAATGGGTGCTGCGGGCACAGCACAGTTCGCGTTTGGTCTTCCACTTTAACGATCACGCCGACAT
>DYMR01000092.1:0-2850 GCA_020721485.1 Halothiobacillus neapolitanus
CAGCCGTTCCATCAGCGGTAATAAATCATTTTCTGAGGCATCGATCGTCCACAGCGCGGCTTCGCGGTAGTCGTGCTGCCCCAACGCAGCCAGCGGTTCCCGCAAAATCCAATCGAGCATCGGGTGCGCCATTTGCGGGAAGCCGGGCATGAAAAAATGCTGGTGCAGGTAAAACCCCGGCACATTATTGACCGGGTTGGGGATGAGCGCCGCGCCGGCGGGTAGATCCGCCATCAGCACGCGGTGTGGCCGCGCTTCGGCGCCGAATTGTGCCTCGATGCGGGCTTCGGCTTCGGCATGACGGTGCAGGGGCAGGTCAAACGCGGCGGCAGCGGCGGCACGGGTGAGGTCATCCGGCGTGGCGCCAATGCCGCCAAAGCAGAATGCGGTGACGCCGTCGGCGCGGCTTTGCCGCAGTTGGCGCTCGATCAGCGCGGCGTCATCGCCGAGCATTTGCACCCACGACAGGGTGAGCCCGCGCGGTGCCAGCCGGGCGATGACGGCGGCCAAATGCACATCTTGGCGGCGGCCAGATAGGATTTCGTCGCCGATCAGGAAGACGCCGAGGGTCATTGTTTCGCCCCGAGCGCGAGCGCGTGGTGCCGCACCTGCGCCCGCTCTTTTTCATCGGCATGGGCGTCGAAGCCGCTGTGTTCCACCCAGCCTTGGGCGTGCCGCAGAATCAGCCGCGTCAGCGCGTCGAGGTGGTCGCTGCGGTCGTTGAGCGCCTCGATGTAGTGATAGGTTTCACCGCCGGATTCCATAAAGTATTCGCGGTTTTCCTGCCCAATTTCTTCGATGGTTTCCAGGCAATCGGCGGCAAAACCGGGGCAGACGATGGCCACATGCTTGACCCCCTGTTCCGGCAGGGATTTGAGCGTGGCATCGGTGTACGGTTTGATCCACTCCTCCCGACCAAACCGGGATTGAAAGGTGGTGAGGTACCGATCCGGGCCGATGCCGAGCCGTTCGCACACCAGTCGGCTGGTGACATGGCATTCGCAGTGATACGGGTCGCCGCCCAGCAGATAGCGCTCGGGTATGCCGTGGTAGCTCAGAATGAGCTTGTCCGGCTGGCCGTGTTCGGTGATGTGTTCGCGGATGCTCGCGGCCAGCGCGTCGAGATAGCCGATGTCGCGGTGGTAGTGGTTGATGGTGCGCAATTCCGGCATCCAGCGCCAGGTTTTGAGTTCGTCGAATACCGCATCAAAGCTCGATGCGGTCGTCGCTGCGGCGTATTGCGGATACAGCGGCAGCACCACGATGCGGCGGGCACCGGCGTCGCGCAGTTCGGCCAAGGCGCTGGCGACCGAGGGATTGCCGTAACGCATGCCGAGCGCGACCGTGACCGGCCCGGCCAACTGCTGTTCCAGCCGCGCTTGCAGGCCGCGCTGTTGCTGGCGGGCGATGGCGAGCAGGGGCGAGCCGTCTTCGTAGTGGTTCCACACCTCGCGGTACGCCGCCGCCGAACGCTTCGGGCGGGTGTTGAGGATGATGAGGTTAAGAATCGGCCACCACTGCCAGCGCGGCAGTTCGATCACGCGCGGATCGGACAGAAACTGCTTCAAATACCGGCGCAGGGCGGGTGTGGTCGGCTCATCGGGCGTGCCCAAGTTGAGCAACAAAACCCCCAGCCGCTCCGCGCTGCCATGAACGAAATCGGCTTCACCTTGATACATCATGCGTTGAGTCCTAATTCAGTAGGTATTGAAATTGCGCGATAACAATCGCATAGAATTGTAGGCTGTTCTGCTGATCTATTGCGTTTACCGTTGAGGAGTCTGTCATGACCGAAACCGCCCCCCGCCACGCCCGCCTGTTGATTTTGGGCTCAGGCCCTGCCGGGTATGCGGCGGCCGTGTATGCCGCCCGCGCCAATCTCACGCCCGTGCTGATTACCGGCATGGAAATGGGCGGCCAGCTCACCACCACCACGGAAATCGAAAACTGGCCGGGGGATGCGGGCGAGTTGACCGGGCCCGAGCTGATGGATCGGATGAAGGCGCATGCGGAAAAATTCGATACTGAAATCATTTTCGATCACATCCAGAAAACCGATCTGAGCCAACGCCCGTTCACACTGACCGGCGATTCCGCGACCTACACCTGCGATGCGCTCATCATCGCCACCGGCGCGAGCGCGAAGTACCTCGGTATTCCGTCCGAGCAAACCTTCCGGGGCAAGGGCGTATCGGCCTGTGCCACCTGTGATGGGTTTTTCTACCGCAATCAAACCGTGGCGGTGGTCGGCGGCGGCAATACGGCGGTGGAAGAGGCGCTGTATTTGTCGAACATCGCCGCCAAGGTGCATGTCATCCACCGGCGCGACAAATTCAAGGCGGAGAACATTTTGATCGACCGGCTGATGAAAAAGGTCGAAGAAGGCAAGGTGGAAATTCACTGGTTCAGCGCAGTCGATGAAGTGCTGGGCGATGCCACCGGCGTGACGGGCTTGCGGATGGCGAACGCGCAGACCGGTGACACGACCGATCTCGCGTTGACCGGCGTGTTCATCGCCATCGGCCATGCGCCGAATACCGCCATTTTCGACGGCCAATTGGCGCTGCACGGCGGCTACATTCAGGTCAAAAGCGGCACCGAGGGCAACGCGACGGCGACTTCCGTTCCCGGCGTGTTTGCGGCGGGCGATGTGATGGATCATGTGTACCGGCAGGCGATTACCTCGGCGGGCACCGGCTGCATGGCCGCGCTGGATGCAAAAACTTATCTGGAAGGCGTGGAATAACGGGGTGATTCGCCGCCTGTACTCTTGCTGATGCCCCCTTGCTGATGTCCTTGCTGATGCCCTTGCCGATAGAGGGTGTCGCAACGAATCGGCGCGGTGCGCGC
>DYMR01000092.1:2950-4397 GCA_020721485.1 Halothiobacillus neapolitanus
CTGTTCACGCGCTCGATGCGCCTAACTGTTCACGCGCTCGATGCGCCTACTGTTCACGCGCCCGAGGCGCAAGGAGTGCCGAATGGATCCGATTGTGGCGGCATATACCGTGTTGCTGGCGGTGGCGCTCGGGCTGTCGGGGCTGGTTCAGGCTCAGGCGCATCGGCGCGGGCGCGGGTTGGTGCTCGCGGCGGTTTTGGGGGGCTTTGTGCTGATTGCGGCGGTGAGCGCGCTCAGCGTGGCGCAAAGCGTGCTTGGCACGGTGATGACGGCCTTGGCGGTGTTGTTCGCCACGCAAGCGGCGGTGAGTGCGTTGAGGATGCTCTGGCGCGAGCTGGCGGATGAGGACGCGCCCAGCGCAGAGGACGCGTCTTCATGACCATGGGCCTCCACATTGATGCGGTGGGCGTGTTGGCTCTGGCGGCCTTGCTCGCGGCGGTGTCGCTGTTGGGGCGCGCCAGCCCCGCGCTGCGGCACCCGCGCGCCGTTTTCGGCGGCATCGTGCTGGCCATGCTGCTGATGTTGGGCTGGCAACTGCTGGCGGCGGGCGGGCTGACGGCGATGCTGGCGCTCTCGATGATGCTGTTGGGCGCTGCCGCCACGCCGTGGACGGCCGTGCGCCGACCGGCGGCACCTCGCGCGGGCGTCTTGCCGGGGTTGACGCAGGTGACGACGGGGCTGGGGCTGGCGATTGCGCTGCTCGGGCTGACGGGCTGGTTCGAAAACGACGACAGCGCGTACACCTGGGATTTGCGCCTCGTGGCGGTGCTCGGCGTGTTCATTGGCATTTGGACTTTCGCCGCCGGCTTGGTGCTGTGGTTGCGCCTGAACCAAACCTTGCCGCAAACCTTGCCTTCTGCGCGACAAAAATGGGTCGTGCTGGCTTTGCTGGCCTTGTCGGTGGTGCTGGGCGGCTTGGCGGTACGGTATCCGGCCACGGCCAGCGTGTTGTTGGTCGTGTTGGCCTTGTTGGCCTTGGAGATGGGCGCGCTGCTCGCGCTGGGTTTGTCGATGCGCCGTGCCACGCGCTTACTGGAATGGCATTTGGCCTTGATTGGCGCCGCGATTGCGATGCTCGGTTATGTGCAGTCCAGCCTGTTCCTGCTGGCATTGGGCGGCCTGATGACCGCCATGGCGGCGCAACATGTGCGCGGACTCAGGCATCGTCGCTAAGCACCGCGCGCAGTGGCGGATTATTTATCCGCGAGACGCTGAATGTTCTCGTGGATTTTGAACAGTACGATCAGCAATTCACACCAGACCCGCACGCCAATCGCGCCGAATACGATAATCATCAGGCCGTGCAGGAACGAGCCAAAGCCGAACCCGCCGCCCATCATCGAGCCGGCAAACATGGCACCGACGCCAGTGATTACCACGCCAGCCAGCAAGAGCCAGTACAGCAGGGTAATGATTTTTGGCGTAATCATTTCTTTGAAAAACAACA
>DYMR01000092.1:4497-5977 GCA_020721485.1 Halothiobacillus neapolitanus
GCACTTGCGCGGGGGCGGTGCCGCCGGGCAAGTCGCGGGCGGCCATGCTGCCTTCTGGGGTGAGCACGGCGAACACTTCTTCGGCAATTTTTGGCGAGAACTGTTGCAGGGTGGCGAGCGGCAAGTCGGCTAAGTCGCAGCCTTCGCGCTGGGCATGGCGCACGGCCTTGCCGACGATTTCATGTGCGTCGCGGAAGGGGATGCCTTGGCGCACGAGGTAATCGGCCAAATCGGTGGCGGTGGCGAAGCCTTGGCAGGCGGCGGCACGCATGCGGGCGCGATCCGGCTCGATGGCGGGGATCATGTCGGCAAAGGCGCGCAGGCTGCCCAGCACGGTGTCGATGGCATCGAACAGCGGCTCTTTGTCTTCTTGATTGTCCTTGTTGTAGGCCAGCGGTTGGCCTTTCATCAGCGTCAGCAGGGCGAATAAATCGCCGTACACGCGCCCGGTTTTGCCGCGCACCAGTTCGGGCACATCCGGGTTTTTCTTTTGCGGCATGATCGAGCTGCCGGTGCAGAAGCGGTCGGGCAGGTGGATGAAGCCAAATTGGGCGGAAGTCCAGAGAATCAGCTCCTCGCTCATGCGCGAAAGGTGCATCATCAGCAGCGAGGCATCGGCCAGAAATTCGATGGCGAAATCGCGGTCGGCCACGGCGTCGAGCGAATTGCGGCTGATCTGGGCAAAGCCCAGTTGTTCGGCCACAAACGGGCGATCCAGCGGATACGAAGTGCCGGCCAGCGCGGCGGAACCCAAGGGCAGCACATTCACCCGCGCGCGGGTTTCGGCCAGGCGCGCGGCATCCCGCGTGAGCATCTCGTACCACGCCATCAGGTGGTGGCCAAAGCTGATTGGCTGCGCGACTTGCAGATGCGTGAAGCCCGGCATCACCGTATCGACTTCCCGTTCGGCCAGATTGACCAGCCCTCGGCGCAGCCGGGTGAGTTCTTGCAGAATGCGGTCAATCGCGCCGCGCAGGTGCAGACGCACATCGGTGGCGACTTGATCGTTGCGCGAGCGGCCGGTGTGCAGCTTTTTGCCGACTTCGCCAATGCGGTCAATCAGCCGCGCCTCGATGTTCATGTGAACATCTTCAAATGCGACGATCCACGCAAAATCGCCCCGTTCAATGTCGAGCAGAATGTCGTTCAGCCCGCGCACGATCTGATCGCGCTCCGCTGCGGTGAGCACGCCCACTTGGGCCAACATGCGGGCATGGGCGATGGAACCGGCAATGTCCTCGCGGTACAGCCGTTGATCGAAGCCGACCGAGGCGGTAAAGGCTTCCACAAATGCATCAGTCGGCTCGTCGAATCGCCCGCCCCACAACTTGGCGGCGGGGGTGTCGATTGGGCTGGGCGAAGGGGCATCATCGGCGCGAATCATGGGGACTCCGGGCGGGGGTAAAATCGGGTTTGGCGAAAACAAAGGATTTTGTAGTATACCCTTGCGAACCGCTGATTCATTGCGATGCCCGCCCCT
>DYMR01000092.1:6077-7880 GCA_020721485.1 Halothiobacillus neapolitanus
ATTGCTTTTTTACCCATCGGAAGGACGCGCGACCGGCCACGCGCAGGGAAGGAACCGTCGTGACACCCCCCAACACCCCGGAACATACCCCGTTGCTGCCGGCTTTTTGTACGCCGCGCGTGGTGCTGGCCACCCTGTTGCTCGCGTTCGGCGTGGCGCTGCTGCTCGCCATCGCGCCGGGGATGACGGAAGATCGTTGGGTTCGCTTGGGCACCGCCGCGTGGTTCATCGCCTGGGTCACGGTGATTACGATCAGCGCGCTCTGCGCTTTGCAGCGCCCGCTACAACGGCTGCGCCCGGCCGCGCTTTCCGCCGTGGTGATGGCGTTGTTGCTGCTGACCACGGGGCTGATTAGCGCGGTGGCGTATCTCTCCCTCACGCATCTGGGCTGGCAAACGGGCGATTCGTTGCCCTTGTTCATTCTGCACAACCTCACCATTGCGGCGGTGGTGGGGGGCATGGGGCTGTGGATTTTTTCGCTGCACTGGGTCAATACCCGCCGGCTGGGCGCGCAAAGCAAGGCGGAATTGGACGCGCTGCACGCCCGCATTCGCCCGCATTTTCTGTTCAACAGCCTCAATACCGTGGCGGCGCTGATTGAAACCGATCCGGCGGCGGCGGAAGCGGCGGTGCTGGATTTGGCGTCGGTCTTTCGCGCCGCGCTGCATGCCGGGGATATTTCGACCTTGGACGAAGAAATCGCGCTGGGGCGGCGCTATTTGGCGCTCGAACAGTGGCGGCTGGGCGAGCGGCTGGTGATCGACTGGCCCGACGCCCCCGCAGCCCCCCTGCCCGCCGTGCCGCTGCCCGTGCTGACCCTGCAACCCCTGCTCGAAAACGCCATTCGGTACGCCGTGGAGCGCCGCACCGAGCCGACTTCGGTGCGCGTCACCTGCCTGCGGGGCAAGCAATCCCTGAGCCTCATCATCGAAAACCCGCTGGCGCCCGAAACCACGACGCGCGAAGGCGGCAACGGCATCTCGCTGGCCAACATTCGTGATCGGCTGGAGCTGATGTTCGGCGACAAAGCCTGCCTGCGCGCCGGCGTGGTCGATCAGAGTTTTCGGGTCAAACTCGTGGTGCCCATACCCGACTCCCTCCCCCGCGAGAACGGCGCATGAAAGTGCTGATCGTGGATGACGAACCCTTGGCGCGGGCGCGGCTGCGGCGTTTGCTGTCGGCCGATCCCCGCCTCGTGGTGATTGGCGAAGCGGCGCACACCCGCGCGGCAGAAGCGTTGCTGGTGTCCGACCCCGACCTCGTTTTGCTCGACATCGACATGCCCGGCGAAAACGGCTTGGACTTCGCCCGGCGGTTGCGCCAACGACCCGTGCCGCCCGCCATCATCTTCACCACCGCCCACCCGCAACACGCCTTGGATGCGTTTGCCAGCAGCCCGGTGGATTACCTGCTCAAACCGATTGAGCCCGCGCGGCTGGAAGCGGCGGTGCAACGCGCCCGCCAGCCGACCCGCGCCCAGCAAGACCACGCCCCGAAACTGCCGGTGCAAATCGGCCGGCAACTGCGGCAAATCGCGGCCAGCGAACTGATCGCCGTGCTCAGCGAAGACAAATACACCCGCGTGATTCACACCGGCGGCGACGCGCTGATCGAACGATCCCTCAAAGACATTGAAGCGCAATTTGCCGACTACCTGCTGCGCCTGCACCGCCACATCTTGGTCCATCGCGGGCGGATTCGCGCGCTAGAACGCGGCATCGACGGGCAATATCGCGCCCGCATCGACGGCCTGCCCGAGCCGCTCGAAATCAGCCGCCGCTGCCTGCCCGCCGTGCGCGCCGC
>DYMR01000001.1 GCA_020721485.1 Halothiobacillus neapolitanus
CCCTGAGCAGGACTCGAACCTGCGACCCAATGATTAACAGTCATTTGCTCTACCGACTGAGCTATCAGGGAATACGTCGCGAAACGTGGAGCGGCATATTAATGATGTCGCCCTGAGGCGTCAAGTCCGTTCGGCGGCTCTGCGGTGAAATTACAGCAATTCCAGTTCAGATTCGATGACCTTGGCGCCCGCTTTGGCGCATTCTTCATCGGTTTTGCCGGAGGGAGCGCCGGAAACTCCAATCGCGCCATAGACTTGTCCGCCCGCTTCAATCGGCACGCCGCCCGCGCCAAAAAATAGCCCCGGTACGCGCCCGAGTGCGCCGTTGCCGCGTTCTTCGAGGCTGGAGGTGGCAGCGGTGAATGAGACGGCGGTGTAGGCCTTCATTTTGGAAATTTCTAGGGTGAGATCGGGGGCGAGCACATCGCGCAGCACCGCTTGCGGTGCGCCGCCGCGATCCACCACGGTGACGCCGACTTGGATGCCTTTGGCGCGGCAGTCGTGTACGGCGGCTTCTGCGGCCTTCAGTGCCATTTCCATCGACAGGCGCGGTACTTTGATGACCGGGGGTTGGCTGTCGTCGGCGGTGGCGCTGCCGGCGCTCAGCAGTATGAGGCTGGCGAGGGCGACAATGACGGAGCTGCGGCGAGGAGATTGGGTGTGCGGGGTTCGAGTGGGTGAGGATTGACGGCGTGAGGACATAGCTCGGCTCCTTAGGTTTCAGTTGCCCCAAGAGTGTGCGACGCCGGGGCGGGGGCTGCAAGTCGGGTTATATAGCTCGTCGAGCCGTTTGGTTTCCAAAGATTTTTTTCGATCAAAGAAAACGGGCAAGCAGGCGGCGGCTGTGCCGGTCGAGGGTGCTTAGGGTCGGGATGCGATAGGGCAGGCCGTGGGTGTCGGTAATGAGTAGGCCGTCGTGGAAGCGGCGGATGTCGTCTTCGGATTTGAGGGTGAGTTCGCTGGCGCCCCGGTTGGTGGTGACGCGCCATTGGCTGGGGGTGCTGAAGCTCAGTACTTTGTCGATGCGCAGAATTTCCGGCACGAGTTCGCGTTCGGTCAGGGTGTGCCGGATTAGGGCGGCATCGTCGGCGGCCAGGTCGGCCAGGTCGGCAATAAACGCGCGTTCGTGGCCTTGGGTATCGACGAGGGCGATGAGTCGCTCGGGTTCGCTTAAGGCAAAGGCGCGCACGGGGATGACTACGATGGGCGGGCTGTCCGGCTCGCTGAGCAGTAGTTGGTTGAATTCGTTGGTGAATAGGCGGCGGTTAGTCAGCGGCATGGGTCGGCTCCTCGGGCGCGGGCGCTTGGCTGCCCGCTTCGTTGAGTTTGATTTGCGCTTGATATAGGCGGTAGTAATGCCCTTGGCGTGCCAGCAGTTCGTGGTGTTCGCCGGTTTCGACGATTTGCCCTTGATCGAGCACGACGAGCAGATCGGCTTGGCGCAGGGTGGAGAGCCGGTGGGCAATGGCGATGGTGGTGCGCCCTTGTACGAGGTAATCCAGCGCTTGCTGAATTTCCTGTTCGGTTTCTGTATCGACCGAGGCGGTGGCTTCGTCGAGGATCAGGATTTTCGGGTCGATCAACAGCGCGCGGGCGATGGATATGCGTTGCCGTTCGCCGCCCGAGAGTGCTTGGCCGCGTTCGCCCACCAGTGAGTCGTAGCCTTGCGGCAGCCGGAGGATGAATTCATGCGCGTGCGCGGCACGGGCGGCGCGGATGATTTCTTCGCGGGTGGCCTCCGGTTTGCCGTAGGCGATGTTTTCGGCAATGGTGCCGAAAAATAAGAAGGGTTCTTGCAGAACCAGGCCGATTTGTTGGCGGTAATCGGCCACGCGGAATTGGCGAATGTCGGTGCCGTCGAACAGGATTTTTCCGGCGGATACATCGTAAAACCGCGCGATGAGGTTCACGAGGGTGGTTTTGCCGGAGCCAGAATGCCCGACGAGGCCGATCATGGCGCCCTGTGGAATGCTCAGGGTGATGTTGTTCAGAATGTGGCGGTTGCCGTGGCGGAAATCCACCTGTTCGAGCCGCAGCGCGGCGGGGCGATTGGCCGGAGATTCGGGCTGAAGGGGATCGGGCACGCCGGCTTCGTGGTCGAGAATATCGAAGATGCGTTTGGTGCCGGCGGCGGTTTTTTGGGTGACGGCGACGATGCGGCTCATCGAATCCATGCGCGAGTAAAACCGGCTGATGTAGGCCAGAAACGCGGTGAGCACGCCGACGGTGATCGAGCCTTGCGAGACTTGCCAAATGCCGAATGCCCAAACGATCAGCAGGCCGAATTCGGTCAGGGCGGTCACGGTCGGGCCAAACAGCGACCACACGCGGTTCACGCGGTCGTTGATGTGCAAACTTTGGCGATTGGCGGCGGTGAAGCGCTCGGCTTCGCGGGCTTCTTGCGAAAACGCTTTGACCACGCGGATGCCGGGAATGGTGTCCGACAGAATGTTCGTGACTTGCGCCCAAACGCGGTCGGCGCGTTCAAAGCCGGTGCGCAGGCGGTCGCGTACCAAATGAATCATCCAGGCGATGATCGGCAGCGGGATGAGGGTGACGAGCGCAAGCCAGGGGTTGATGCTGAACAGGATGATGGCGGTCATCACGATCATCAACACATCGGTCGCAAAATCCAGCAAGTGCAGAGAGAGAAACAGGTTGATGCGGTCGGTTTCTGCGCCGATGCGCGCCATCAAATCGCCGGTGCGTTTGCTGCCGAAATAATCGAGCGATAGTCCGAGCAAATGGTTGTAGGTGGTGGTGCGGATGTCCACACCGATCCGTTCGCTCACGCGCGCGAGGACATAGGTGCGCGCCCAGCCGAGCCCCCAGGCCACCAGTGCGGCGGCGAGCAGCCCGCCCAAGTATTTGCCGACGATCCAAGGGTCGATGTCTTGCCCGTTTTGGAACGGAATCAGCACATCATCCATCAGCGGCATGGTGAGGTAGGGCGGCACGAGGGTGGCGGCGGTGGCGGCCAGCGTCAGGAAAAAGCCCAACAACAAGCGGTTGCGATAGGGGCGGGCGAACCGCCACAGGCGCAGCAGGGTGAGGGTCGAGGCGGTGTCCGGGCTGTCGTCCAGCCAGTGTTCGACCGGGGCGACTGGGGCAGGGGTGGCCGCCGGGCTGGGCGTGGCGCGCGCTGCAAAGCGTTCGATCAGTTTTTCTGCCTGCGCGCGGTGTTTCATGGTGAAACGCCAGTGCGCCTTGCGCTGATGGGCATCGACGAGGGCTAGGGTGCCTACTCCGGCGTGGTCGCTGAAAATCAGCGTGTCACCCGCCGCCAACGGCCATTCCGCCAGCACCGTGGGCGAAGATTCGCTGGATTCGAGTCGCAAGTGTTGCGCGGTTAAGACAAGCCGGTGGCGGCAAAAAGCCAGTTCGGTCGTCAAATCCAATGAAATTTCGGCCAAAACCGGGGGAGATATGGGGTGGGGCACGCCGTTTTCCTATGAATTTCGCCAAGACGGGAACTTTTTGTTGCCGGGCGATTGGCCAAGCGTTTAGTTGGGTTGGCTTTTAACGGATAATAAGCCGTTAGTTTATCCGCCGAGTGGCGGAATGTATGCAGCGCACGGCGGGGAATTGTATCGCGTGCCGCTGCAATTGTTCTGCGGGCAGATGGGGTGGCCGGTGGCTAAAAGCATTGAGTTTTTGAATTTTATTTCCCTGCGCGGCCCGAGTATCTGGACTTATGCCCCGGTACTTGAGGCGTGGGTGGATATTGGCGAGCTGGAAGAATGCCCGTCGAACACCATTCCGGGGTTGTATGAGCGCCTGTCCACTTGGCTCCCCGGCTTGATTGAACACCGGTGCAGCTACGAAGAGCGCGGCGGCTTTTTGCGGCGGTTGGCGGAAGGGACTTGGCCGGCGCACATCATGGAGCATGTCTCGCTCGAATTATTGACCCTCGCCGGTATGAGCAACGGCTTTGGCCGTGCGCGCGAAACGCCGATTCGCGGCGTGTACAAGGTGGTGGTCACGGCCTGGGATGAAGATGTCTCGAAATTGGCGCTCATCACCGCGCGCGATTTGTTGATGGCCGCCATCGAAGATCGCCCGTTTGATTTGCCCGCTGCTTTGGCCGCTTTGGCCGAGATGAAAGATGATCGTTTTTTAGGCCCTTCGACGGCCAGCATCGTCGAGGCGGCGGTCGCTCGGCGCATTCCGTTTATTCGCTTGAGCGACAGCAGCTTGGTGCAGTTGGGCTACGGCGCGGCGCGGCGGATGATTTGGACGGCGGAAACCGGGCGCACCTCCGCGATTGCCGAGGGGATTTCGCGCGATAAAGACCTGACCAAATCCTTGCTGCAATCCTGCGGCGTGCCGGTGCCGGAAGGCGTGCTGGTGGCCAGTGCCGATGAGGCCTGGGCGGAAGCGCAATCTTTGGGGTTGCCGGTGGTGGTGAAGCCGGAAGATGGCAATCATGGCCGAGGCGTGTTCACCCATCTGCTGCATGAGCACGAGGTGCGCGATGCGTTCGTGCGGGCGCTGGCCGAGGGCAGCGGGGTGCTGGTCGAGCGGCACATTCCCGGCATTGAACACCGCGTGCTGGTGGTGGGCGGGCGGGTGGCCGCTGCGGCGCGGGGCGAAGAAACCGTGGTGATTGGGGATGGCGTACACACCATCGAAGATTTGGTCGAGCGCCAAATCAACACCGATCCTCGGCGCGGCACCACCGAGGCGCATCCCTTGAATTTGGCCGCCATTGACGCCGCCGCCCGCATGGAATTGGCGCGCGATGGTCTGACCGATCAATCCATTCCCGCCGCCGGGCAGCGCGTGTTGATCTCGCGCCACGGCAATGTGGCGTATGACTGCACGGCGGCGGTGCATCCGGCGGTGGCCGCGCAGTGCGTGCTGGCTGCGCGCATCGTCGGGCTGGATATTGCGGGCATCGACATTGTGACGCCGGATATTGGCCAGCCGTTGCGGGCGGTGGGCGGTGCGGTGATTGAGGTCAACGCCGGCCCCGGCTTGCTGATGCATTTGCGACCGGCCAGCGGCGAACCCGCGCCGGTGGGGCAGGCCATTGTCGATCACCTATTCCCCGACGGGGACGAGGGGCGCATTCCCTTGGTCGGCATTACCGGTTCCACCCAACAGGCTGAAGCGGCCTGCGTGTTGCACCACCTGCTGCAAATGACGGGGCGCACCGTGGGTTTGGCGTCTTCGCATGGCTTGTTTGTCAAAGCCCGGCCGATTGCACGGGGCGATCAGGCCAACCGGGTGGCGGCCAGCCGCTTGCTGGTGCATGCGGGCATGGAAATGGCCGTGGTCGAAAACAGCGCGCGGGTGATTTTGGGTGAAGGCTTGGCGTATGACCGCTGTGCCGTGGGCATCGTGACCGACATTGAGGTGGCGCAGCATTTGGGTGCGTTCCATATTGATTCGCCGGAAAAAGTCTTCAGCATTTTCCGCACGCAGATTGATGTCGTGTTGCCCAGCGGAGTGGGCGTATTGAATGCGGATGATCCGCTGATCGCCGATATGGCGCCCCTGTGCGATGGCGAGGTGATTTTCTGCACGCAGCAGCCGGATTCGGCGGTGGTGGCAGCGCATCGCGCGGCGGGACGGCGGGCGTTGGTGTGGTCCGCTTCCGGCATAACGGCCTATCAAGGCGATGCGGTGTGGGCGGTGTTTTCTCCGCCAGACATTCAACCGGCGCCGATGGCGTTGCTCGGCGCGATTGCCGCTGCCTGGGCGCTGGGTTTGACGGCGGAACTGATTCGGGCGGGGCTGTCCACTTGGGTGTCCGGCCGCGTGTGTAATGCCTTGGTTTGAGCGGTTCAGAATAAATAAAAGGTTGTTTTGATGGAAATCTCCCGCGTGCGTGCGCTGCGTGGCCCGAATCTTTGGTCGCGGCATACTTCGATTCAAGCGTTGGTGGCGTGCCCGACCGAGGCCGAACAGGATGTGACTTTATTCCCGGATTTTGAAATCCGTTTGCGCGCGCGCCTGCCCACTTTGGGGCATTTGCACGCGATTGGCCGTCATGACGCCCTATCGCTGGCGGATGTGCTGGCGCATTCGGCGCTGTCGCTGCAAATCGCCGCCGGCTGCCCGGTCACTTTCCACCGCTGTGTGCCCACCACGGAAGTGGGGGTGTACCAATTGGTCGTCGAATACACCGAAGAAGCCGTGGGGCGCTTGGCGCTGGAACTGGCCGAAGGGTTGCTGCGTTCCGTGCTGGACGACACCGCCTTCGAGCTGTCGGGCGCGCTGACCGCCCTGCAAGCGTTGGATGAAGACGAGCGATTGGGGCCGAGTACCGGCTCGATCGTGCAGGCGGCGATTGCGCGGGGCATTCCCTACCGGCGGCTGACTTCCGGCAGCTTGGTGCAACTTGGCTGGGGCAGTCGTCAGCGGCGGATTCAGGCGGCAGAAATTGACCGCACCAGCGCGATTGCGGAATCCATTGCGCAAGATAAACAGCTCACCAAAGCCTTACTGCGCGCCGCCGGCATTCCGGTGCCGGTGGGGCGGGCGGTGTCCTCGGCGGACGATGCCTGGCATGCCGCGCAGGAAATTGGTTTTCCGGTCGTCGTCAAGCCACGGGATGGCAATCAAGGGCGCGGCGTCGCGGTGAATATCACCACCGAAGAGCAGCTCCGCCGAGCCTACGCCAGTGCGCGGGAAGAAAGCCGGCATGTGCTGGTCGAGCGCTTCATGCCGGGTTACGACTTTCGCGTGCTGGTGGTGGGGCAGCAGGTGGTTGCTGCGGCGCGCCGTGATCCGCCGATGGTGCAAGGGGATGGCGTGCATACCGTGGCGGAGTTGATCGAGCAGCTCAATACCGATCCGCGCCGAGGGGATGGCCACGCCCACGCGCTCACCCGCATTCGGGTGGATGACATCACCCTCGTGGCGCTTGAAGCGCAGGGCTATCGGCTCGATACCGTGCCCGCCGTCGGGGTCGCCGTGGTGCTGCGCAACAATGGCAATCTCTCGACCGGCGGCACCGCCACCGATGTGACCGAAGATTTGCATCCGGAAATTGCCGCTCGCGCGGTGGATGCCGCCCGCATGATTGGGCTGGATGTCTGCGGCGTGGATTTACTCTGCGAACGCATTTCCGAGCCGCTCGAAACGCAAAACGGCGGCTTTGTCGAGCTGAACGCCGCGCCGGGCTTGCGCATGCACCTTCAGCCTTCCGCCGGCAAACCGCGACCGGTGGGCGAAGCCATTTTGAATGAAGTGTTCCCGCCGGGCGAAGACGGGCGCATTCCTGTGGTTGCCGTATCGGGCACCAACGGGAAAACCACCACCACGCGGCTGATCGGGCATTTTTTGACGCAAGCGGGCTTGGGCGTGGGCATTACCACCACCGATGGCGTGTACATCGCGGGGGAGCGGATCGATACCGACGATTGCGCCGGCCCCATCAGCGCGCGCAATGTGCTGATGCACCCGTTGGTCGATGCGGCGGTGTTCGAAACCGCGCGCGGCGGCATCCTGCGCCAAGGCTTGGCGTTTGATCGCTGCGATGTCGCGGTCATCACCAATATTGGGCTGGGCGATCACCTCGGGTTGGCCTACATCAACACGGTCGAAGACTTGGCCGTGGTCAAGCGCGTGATCGTGGACAATGTATCCCCGCAGGGCATGGCGGTGCTCAACGCTGCCGACCCCATCGTCGCGAAAATGGCAGACACCGCGCCGGCGCCCGTCACCCTGTTCGCGCTGGATAAAACCCTGCCGCGCATGATTGCCTGGCGGGAAATGGGGCACCGCATTCTCTACCGCGATGGCGCGGACCTTGTTGCCGAACAGGGCGCCTTCCAATGGCGCATGGCGCTGGCGGAAATGCCGCTGACGCGCGGCGGCTTAATCGACTTTCAAATCGAAAACGCCATGGCGGCGGTGGGTGCCGCTTGGGGCTTGAACCTGCCTTGGGCGCGCATCGAAGCGGGGCTGCGCTCGTTCGATAGCGACGCAGCGCAAGCGCCGGGGCGGTTCAACTTTTTCGACTATCGGGGCGCGACCTTAATCGCCGATTACGGCCACAACAGCGACGCCATTGCCGCACTCTGCCGCGCGGTAGAAAACCTGCCGAACCCCGGCAAACGCCTGGTGGTCATCAGCGGCGCGGGCGACCGGCGAGACGAAGACATCCGTCAGCAAACCCAAATTCTGGGTGGCGTGTTCGACGAAGTCATCCTGTATCAAGACGCCTGCCAGCGCGGTCGGGCGGATGGCGAAGTCGTCGCCTTACTGCGTGCCGGACTGGCCGGCGCCGCCCGCACTCGGCATGTCGAAGAAATTACCGGTGAATTCAATGCCATGGATCGCGCCTTGGCGCGGCTCGAACCCGGCATGGTGTGCCTGGTGCTCATCGACCAAGTCGATGCGGCGCTGGCCTATGTGCAGGAAAAAGTGAACGCCGGAAACGAACGGCCAAACCCCGTATGAATGGCGCGCGCGCTGGGTTTTTTGGCGATTTGGGTAGATTTTGACGGGTGCCGCTCGATTTTCACACCGTCGATGCTTTGCGCGTGCACCATCCGGCGTGGCGGCTGTTGTGCTCGGATCATGCGCCGTTGGTGGTGAGCTTTTTGCAGCGGGTGTTTGTGTTGCCGAATGTTCGGGGCATGGCGGCGGCGGATTTGGCCGAGGCGCTGGAAGATGAGTTGTATGCCCTGCGCTTGCAGTTGGGCGAGGCGGCGTTTCCCAAACCCGCGATGGCGTATCTGAATGATTGGGCGGCGCCCGAGCGGGGCTGGCTGCGCAAGTTTTATCGTGCCGGCACGGATGAGCCGCAATTTGATTTGACGCCCGCCACGGAGAAGGTGATTGCGTGGTTGGCGCAATTCACCGAACGGCAATTTGTCGGCACCGAATCGCGTTTGCTCACCCTATTCGATTTGCTCAAGCAGATGCGCGAGGGCAGTGAGGCGGATCCGGCCAAGCGGGTCGCGGAATTACAGCTCAAGCGGGCGGCGATTGATGCGGAAATCGCGCAGGTGCTGGCGGGCGAGGCGCCTTTGCTGGACGACACCGCATTGAAGGATCGCTTCCAGCAATTCATGCAGGGCGCGCGCGAATTGCTCAGCGACTTTCGGGAAGTGGAGCATAACTTTCGCCAATTGGATCGGCGGGTGCGCGAGCGCATCGCGTTGTGGGATGGCAGCAAGGGCGCGTTGCTCGAAGAGATCATGGGTGAGCGCGATGCCATTGCCGATTCGGATCAGGGCAAAAGCTTCCGCGCCTTTTGGGATTTTCTGTTGTCCAGTCGTCGGCAGGAGGAGCTTTCTGAGCTGCTCGATCGGGTGTTGATGTTGCCGGCGGTGACGGGGCTAAGTCCCGACCCCCGCACCCGTCGTCTGCATTACGATTGGCTGGAAGCCGGCGAGCACACCCAGCGCACCGTCGCTCTGTTGTCGCAGCAGTTGCGTCGCTTTCTCGACGATCAAGCCTGGCTGGAAAATCGCCGCATCATGGATATTCTGCGCGGCATCGAAAGTAAGGCGGTGGCGTTGCGCGCGGAACCGCCCAGCGGCAGCGTGATGACGATGGCCGCCCCTCGGGCGCAGATTGAGCTCGTGATGGAGCGGCCATTATTCAGTCCAGCGATCAAGCCGATATTGGACGCCTGTGCGGTGATTGCGGGCGAGGAAGACATTGATCCCGCTCGGCTATTCGATCAGGTGGTCATCGACACCGCGCGGCTGGCGCGCCATCTGCGCCAAGCGTTGCAGACGGACGGGCAAATTACCCTCAGCGATTTGCTGCGTCGTCAGCCCTTGCAACAAGGCTTGGCGGAGTTGATTGCCTATCTGCAATTGGGGTCGGAAACCTTTAAGACCGTGGTGGATGAGCAGACAGACGAACCCATCTACTGGCAGACAGTGGCGGCGGACGGCGCGACCATCACCCGCAGCGCGCATCTGCCGCGCGTGATTTTCACCCGTTAAAGAGTTAGGCCAGCATGGGAATGGATGAACAGTTAGCGCGGGAAACGGACGACGGGGCGAAAGCTTCCGCGCCGGCAGATTTGTCGGTCGTGCTCATCAATCTGCTCAAAAATGTGGTCTATCGGGCCGATGACGAACGGCAATGGGCGGCCTTGCTGAACCTGCAAGCCCGCGTGCGCGATTATGTCGTCGTATTGAATTTGGAATTGGTGCTGGATGAGGCCGAAGGCTATGCCTTTTTGAAAAGCCGCCCAGAGCCGGCGGGCGATGACCCTGCCCCCCGATTGCCTCGGCTGGTGGCGCGCCGCCCGCTGTCGTTCCCGGTGAGCCTGTTGCTGGCGCTGTTGCGCAAAAAACTGGCCGAGTTCGATGCCAGCGGCGGCGAAACCCGGTTGGTGCTGACGCGGGATGAAATCGTCGAATTGCTGCGGGTGTTTCTGCCGGATGGCTCGAATGAAGCCCGGCAGATCGACCAAATCGACAGCCAGATCAACAAAGTGGTCGAGCTGGGGTTTCTGCATAAATTAAAACCCGCCACCGGCGTGGCGATCGGTGCGGCGGCGTATGAAGTGCGCCGGATTCTCAAGGCCTTCGTCGATGCGCAATGGCTGGCGGAATTCGATGCGCGCTTGGCGACTTATCACGCGCAACTGATCGAACACACCGGCGAGGCGGATGCGCTGACGGAGGGGAACGATGCGTGATTCGCCCGCTGATCCGCAATCCTTGAGCCTCGATTTTTGTGCGGATGACACGCGCACGGGGTTCCGGCTGAGTCGTTTGGAAGTGTTCAATTGGGGCACCTTCGATGCTCGGGTGTGGTCGCTCACCCTCGATGGCCAGAATGGCCTGCTCACGGGGGATATTGGTTCGGGAAAATCCACCTTGGTGGATGCCATCACCACGCTGTTGGTGCCCGCGCATCGCGTGGCGTACAACAAGGCGGCGGGAGCGGACAGCAAGGAACGCAGCCTGCGTTCGTATGTGCTGGGGCATTACAAATCGGAACGCAATGAGGTGACGGGGGCGGCCAAGCCGGTAAGCCTGCGGGATGGCAAGAGCTATTCGGTGATTTTGGGCGTGTTCCACAATGCGGGCTACGACCAAACGGTGACGCTGGCGCAGGTGTTCTGGATGAAGGATGCGCAGGGTCAACCGGCGCGGTTTTTTGTCGGTGCAGAGCGGGCGCTGTCGATTGCCACGGATTTTTCCGGTTTCGGTTCAGACATCACCCAGTTGCGCAAAAAACTGCGCGCATTGGGTGCCGACACACAGGACACTTTCCCGCCGTATGCGGCCTGGTTTCGGCGGCGTTTCGGCATTGAAAACGATCAAGCGCTGGAGTTGTTTCACCAGACGGTGTCGATGAAATCGGTGGGAAATTTAACGGATTTCGTGCGCAGCCACATGCTGGAGCCGTCGGAAGTCGCCCCGCGTCTGGACGCCTTGATTGCGCATTTTGACGACCTGAACCGCGCGCATCAGTCGGTGCTGAAAACTCAGCGGCAGGTCGAGTTGCTCACCCCGCTGATGGCCGATTGCAGCCGCTATCGCAGTGCGCAGGAAGCCGTCGCGCAGTGGCGGCGGAGTCGGGATCATCTGCGGGCGTATTTTTCCGGTTTGAAGCTCAAGTTGATCGACAAACGCTTGGATTTGTTGGCGCAAGACCGCGCCCGTGCGGATGCCCAAGTACACACGCTGACAGCGGAAAGCGATGCGCAGGCGCAGCAGGTGGATGCGCTCAAGCAGGCCATTCACGCCAATGGCGGGGATCGGTTGGCGCATTTGGCGCATGAAATTCTTCAGTTGGAAAAGCAGCGCGACGCGCGGCAAGCCAAGGCGAATCGGTACGCTGAACTGGTGGCGCAGTTGGGCGAGCAACCCGCGACCGAGGCCGTCGGTTTTCAGCACCAGCGAAACCAGTATCAACAGGCGCGGGAAGCCGGGCGGCACCGCGAAACTGAGTGGCAGACCGCGCTCACGGAGCAGTCGGTCAGCCTGCGACAAGGCAAGCAGGAACACGAGCAACGCACGGCCGAGATTGACAGCCTCAAGCGTCGGCGCAGCAACATCGACGACCCGCAAATTCAGATTCGTGCCGCCCTGTGTTCTGCCTTGGGGCTGAATGCGGACGATCTGCCGTTCGTCGGGGAGTTGATTCAAGTGCGCGACGAAGAACGCGACTGGGAAGGCGCTGCCGAACGATTATTGCGCGGTTTTGGTTTGGCGCTGTTGGTGCCAGAGGCGCACTACACGGCGGTGGCCGGCTGGGTGGACAGTGCCCAGTTGCGCGGGCTATTGGTGTACTTCCCGCTGCGTCCGCGCAAGGTCGCGCCATTGCCGGCGCCGCATGCCGATTCGCTGCTGCGTAAATTGTCGATCAAGCCCGATGCCCCGCAGTACGACTGGCTCGAACGCGAGCTGGCGCATCGGTTTGATGTCGCCTGCTGTGACACGCAAGAGCAATTCCGCCGCGAAACCCGTGCCATCACCCGCGCCGGCCAAATCAAAGACCCAAGCGGTCGGCACGAAAAGGATGACCGCCACCGCATCGATGACCGCAGCCGCTACATTCTCGGCTGGCGAAACGAGGCCAAGATCGCGGCGCTCGAAGCCCAGCGACGACAACTGGAAACCCGGCTGGCCGAGCTCGGCAGCCAGATTGCCAGCATCCAACGGGAGCGGGAGGCCTTGGCCGCGCGGATCAGTGCGTGGACGCGGCTGGAGGAATTCACCGTGTTTGAGGAGTTGGACTATGCCAGCCTCGCCACCGACATCGCGCGGCGCCAAGATGAGCGCCAGCAATTGGAAGCGACTTCCGATGTGCTCAAGCAGTTGAATGACAGCCTGCGCGCAGCGCAAATCGGGTGGCAAAAAACCCGCGAGGCGGTGCAGGCGGCGCGCGATCAACGCGCCAAGGTCGAGCAGCGACAGGCTGATGCCGAGGCGTTGCGCGACCGCACGCTGGCGCTGTTGTCGGAGGGGACGCTGGACGAGGGTCTGGTCAAGGCGCTCGACAGCGTGCGTGCCGAGGCCTTGGGCGAACATCAATTGACGGTGGAGTCTTGCGATAACCGTGAGCAGGATGTACGGAAATGGCTGCAAGATACGATCGACGCGGAGCACAAACGGCTCGAACGGATTCATCAGAAAATCATTGAGGCCATGAGCGCGTTCAAAGCGCAATTCCCGCTCGAAACGGCGGAGCTGGATGCCAGTGTAGAGGCCGCTTTCGAATATGAGCAGTTGCTGGCGCAGTTGAACCGTGACGATCTGCCGCGATTCGTGGCGCGGTTTAAGGAGCTGCTGAATGTCAACACCATCAACGAAATTGCCAATTTCAACGCCCATTTGGCGCAAGAGCGGGACAAAATTCGCGAAAAAATCGCCAAAATCAATCAGTCACTGAACGAGATTGATTACAACGCCGGGCGGTATATTTTGCTGGAAGCGCAAGTCAGCCCGGATGCGGAAATTCGGGATTTTCAGCAAGAGCTGCGCGCCTGTACCGAGGGTGCGGTCACGGGCTCAGAGGATGCGCAATATTCCGAGGCGAAGTTCTTGCAGGTCAAGGCGATGATTGACCGCTTTCGGGGGCGGGAAGGGCTGTCCGAGCAGGATCGCCGCTGGACGGCAAAAGTGACGGATGTCCGCAATGGATTTTTGTTCGCGGCCAGCGAGCGGTGGCGTGAAGATCAGTCCGAGCATGAGCATTATTCGGATTCCGGCGGGAAATCCGGCGGTCAAAAGGAAAAGCTGGCCTACACCATTCTCGCCGCCAGTCTGGCCTATCAATTTGGCTTGGAGTGGGGCGCGGTGCGCTCGCGTTCCTTCCGGTTTGTAGTCATCGACGAAGCCTTCGGGCGTGGGTCGGATGAATCCGCGCAATATGGCTTGAAACTGTTCGCACAGCTTAATTTGCAGCTGTTGATTGTGACGCCGTTACAGAAAATCCACATCATCGAACCCTTTGTCGCCAGCGTGGGCTTTGTGCATAACGAGGGCGGGCGAGATTCTCGCCTGCGCAATCTGACCATCGAAGACTATCGGGCGCAGAAGGCCGCGCCGTGAGTTGGTCCCGGCCAGAGGAGCTCAAGGCGCAGTTGGCGAAGCGTTGGGAGCGCGGGGATTTCCTGCGCGATGCGGTCACAGAAAATTCGAGCTTTCCTGTGCGTTTGTCGCTCAAGGCGCCGAGTTCCACCGACATCACCGACCGTTTCCCCGCCGTTCGCGCCTGGGCGGCGACACTGATAACGGAACTGGGCGCGCGCGAGGGGCTGCGGGTGACGCTGTACACGCTCAACCATCGGGTGCAAGGCACGCAAGACCTGCCGGATGCGGTTTGGGTGGATACGCGCGAAGCGGCGTTGGCTTGGCTCGGTCAGCGCAAGGCGTGGAGCGCTTTTGTGGCGCAGGTGGCCGAGACCCGGCAGCGCGAGCCGGCTTTGCTGCCTTGGCTGGAAAAATCGCCGATCAAGGCCTTGGCTTTGGCGGAACACTGGCCGAAATTTTTGGCGGTGGTGGGGTGGTTGCGTGCGCATCCTCGACCGGATGTGTATCTACGACAGGTCGATTTACCCGGCATTCACAGCAAGTTCATCGAATCCCACCGGGGGGTGTTGGCCGAATTGCTTGATCTGGCGTTACCGGCCACGGCGGTCGAGGCGCGGTACACCGGGGTCAGTCAATTTGCCGCCCGCTATGGGTTTCGGGATAAACCGAGCCGTATCCGCTTTCGGTTGCTCGATGCCACGGTGCCCTTGGTGCCGGGGTTGCGCAGCCCGGATGTGACGCTGGATGCCGAGAGCTTCGGCCAGTTGTCGCTTGCGGTGCGGCGGGTGTTTATTACCGAAAACGAAACCAATTTCCTGGCCTTTCCGCCGGTGCCGCAGGCGCTGGTGATTTTTGGTGCCGGCTATGGCTGGGAGGCGCTGGCGCGTGCCGATTGGCTCAAATCGGTGGCCATTCATTACTGGGGCGATCTCGATACCCACGGTTTCGGCATTCTCGATCAGTTGCGCGGCCACTTCGGGGAAGTGGTGTCGTTGTTGATGGATCGGGCGACGCTGCATGCGCATGAAGCGGTGTGGGGGCGCGAGGATAAACCGCTGCGTGCCGAGTTGCAGCGGCTCACGCCGGACGAGCGCGCGTTATATGTCGATTTGCGTGATGACCGCATTCGCCCCGGACTGCGGCTGGAGCAGGAGCACATTGGCTTCGAGTGGCTTGCCCAGCATGTGCAGCGGCTGGGCTGATTCGACTGTCTATTTGACCGGGCTGATTCGACGGGGCTCAGTGCGCGGCGTTGGCGGGGGGCGAATGCGTCGGTTCGGGGGCGATCGGGGTGACGATGCAGCGCTGGTTCTGGATGCTTAATTCGTCGTTCAGATGGCTGCTGCGCAACACGGCGAGGAAGAGGTGCCCGTTGGGGTTAAGTGGGTCGGGGGCGCAGCGCACCACGGTGCCGGCTTCGGTTTCTGTGTGGTTCAGGCTGTCAATGGGGCTGCCGGGCTCGGGCGGGGTGGGGGTTTCTAGGTGCCCCAACACCAGTTGGCGGTTGGGTTTGCCGAGATAGTGCAGCCGGGCGATGACTTCTTGACCGGGGTAGCAGCCTTTTTTGAAGCTGATGCCGCCCAGCCGATCCCAGTGAATCCATTGCGGCACGAAGTGGCCGGTGGTTTGCGGGGTGATTTGCGGTAATCCGTCGAGAATTTCCGCACTGTCCCACGCGGCAGCGGGGACTTCGCGTGCGCGGTTCGTTATCAGTGCCAGCGGCGCCTGTTGAAAGAGCAAGGCCCGAGGGCTGGCACCGATATGGACCCATAGGGCGTAACCGCTGGGGTTCGATTGGCCGCGCAGGCTGGCCGGCGGCGGGAGGGCGATGGCTTGAATGGTCGCCGCATCGGGCTGAATGAGGCCGAAGTGCTGTTCTTCCGTCGGGTGGATGCGTACTTTTTGGCGCAGAATGTAGCGCTTGAGGTGGGCGACAATCGGCTCGGCCAGATCGGCGTGCAGGGTGAGGTGGTAGCCGGAATCTTCCGCGCGGCGGGTGATTAAGAAGTCGGCCAGTAGGCGCCCTTTGGCATTGCACAGGCCGGCGCGGGTGGCTTCTCCCGCCGAAAGACTGAGCAGGTCTTGGGTCAGCATGGCTTGAAGAAAGGTCGCGGCATCGGCACCTTCCACGCAGAGTGTGGTCAGGGGCAGCGCGGCGGTTTGCTGTGCCCCCGGTGGTTGAGACCCGGTTGGTTGACTGAAGGACTGAAGGGTAGATTGGGTTTGGGTCACGACGAGTTACCGATGGAATCAATTCGTTTGAGCGAGCATAGCATGTTGCCGATTTGCACCCTGCGGCGGGCGGAATGAAGCCGGGTTTGCGCTGGTCGGCCGCGTTGGGGGTGGATTCCCGCCTACTGTGGGCGTGGCGCGGCATGTGGCTATTGGCGGCGATTTCGCTGGGTTGGACGGCTTGGGGTTGGACAGCTTGGGGCTGGATAGCCTGGGGGCATTTGCCCTCGGAGGGCTGGCGGTGGCTGGCGCTGGGTGCAGCGGGTCTGCTGGCCGTTGGCTGGGTGTGGCGCCCCGATCCCTTTTTTGCTGCCGGTGATTTGGTTATTCACGGTGGCCGGGTTCGTTGGCGCGATCAGGAAGGGGCGTTGGAATGGGTTTGGCTGGGCGGCAATCTGCTGGGGCTGCTGTGCCAGCCGAATGAGGGCAAGCCGGTGGCGGTGTGGTTGACGCGCCGACGGGTCGGGGCGGTGGCGTGGTGGCAGTTGCGCCGCGCGCTGGCGCTGCACCCGCCGGATGCGCGCGGGGCGGCGCAGCGCGTCAAACCGCGCTCAAAGTAACAACAACGGGTGAAGCGCAGCGACTTGCTGCATGAGTGATTCTCGGCTGCCGGTGTTGTCGAGCCAGTCGGTCACGAGGGACTCGCGAACCGCATCGGTGACTTGCGCGGCAATCATCTGATCGGTCATGGCGTCGTCCATGCCCGGTCGCGCGCGTAACCGCTGGCGCTGAAGCGCGGGTGTGCAGCGCACGCCAAGCACGCGATCCAGCCATGGATAGTGTTCGGCTACCCCCGGTTCGGCCAGCAGGGGAATCACGACCAGCACCAGCGGATGGGTGGCGGCGGCCTGTTGCGCGGCGGCCTGGGCTTGCTGGCGGATGGCGGGATGCAGGATCGATTCCACCGTTTTTTTGCTAAGGGGATCCGCGAATATCAGCGCCCGCAATGCGGCGCGGTCGAGCGTGCCATCCGGCTGTACGATGTGAGCGCCCAAGGCGTCCACGAGTTGCGCTAGATAGGGGGAAGGCGGGGTGACGACTTGGCGGCTGATGAGGTCGGTATCGATGATGGGGACACCGCGCGCCGCGAAAGCATCCGCCACCGTGGATTTTCCGCAGGCGATGCCACCGGTTAGGCCGATGTACCGACCGGGTCGGTTCGGGGGAAGCCGGTCGGTCATCCTGCCAAGCCCAAGAACTGGGCGGTGAGGGGTTGGCCCAAGTACAGGGCAAGAAAACCGGCACCGGCCAGATAGGGGCCGAACGGAATCGGGATGCGTCGGTCATGGCGCAGAAACAGAATCATCCCGACGCCGATCACGGCGCCCACGCCGGCAGACAGCAACAAAATCAACGCGAGCGATTGCCAGCCGAGCCAAGCACCCAAGGCCGCGAGCAGTTTGAAATCGCCATAGCCCATGCCCTCTTTGCCGGTGGCGAGCTTGAACAGCCAATACACGCTCCACAGCGCGAGATAGCCGCCCGCCGCCCCGAGTACCGCGTCGTGCAACGGCACAGCGGGATTGAACCCGAACGCGGCGAGCAGCAGGCCGAGCCACATAAGCGGCAAGGTCAATACATCGGGCAGGAAGGTGGTTTTCAGATCAATGACGGCCGCTGCCAACAGCATCCAGCCGAACACAAAAATCCCCAGCGCGAAGCCCGTCACCCCGAATTGCCAAGCGGCGAGCGCGGTCAACAGGCCGCTACTCAGTTCGATCAGCGGATATTGCACGCTGATCGGGTGCCCGCAGGCGGCGCAACGGCCACGCAGCCACAGCCAACTCAATAGCGGGATGTTCTGCCACGATTTGATGGGGGTTTGGCAGGCCGGGCAAGCCGACCGAGGGGTGACGAGGTTGTAGGGCGCGGCGGCGGTATCCGCCGTGTGTCCGAGCAACTCTTGGCAATCACGCCGCCAGCCCTGTTCCATCATGATGGGCAGGCGGTGAATGACCACATTCAGGAAGCTGCCGACCAGTAGGCCGAGGACGAGCGCAAAGCCCACCCACAAGGGCAGGCTTTGCCGGAAGGCCTCCGCTAGGGCGTCGAAGCCAGCCATGAAGCGGGGTTATACCACCGAGCCGAGTTTGAAGATCGGCAGGTACATGGCGATGACGAGCCCGCCGACGACCACGCCCAAGAAGGCCATAATCAGCGGTTCCATCAGGCTCGACATGGCATCGACCATGTTATCGACTTCTTCTTCATACATATCGGCCACTTTGCCGAGCATGGTGTCGAGCGCGCCGGTTTCTTCGCCAATCGCGACCATTTGCACCACCATGACCGGGAACAGCTTGGACTGCTGCATGCCGACCTTCAGCGGCGAACCGGCGGCGATAATATCGCGGATGTTCATGACTGCGTCTTTGAACAGCGCGTTCCCGGTGGAACCGGCTGTCGGCGGCATGGCTTCAACCAGCGGCACCCCGGCGGAGAACATGGTGCTCAGCGTGCGGGCGAAGCGCGCGATGGCGGCTTTTTCGGTCAATGGGCCGAAAATCGGCATTTTCAGGATCATGCGATCGAGGAAATGGTTGAACGGGTCGGAGCGCCGTTTGACATACACAAACAGGAAAATCGCGAAGCCAATGCTGCCAAAAATAATGTACCAATATTTCTGGAAGGCTTCCGACAGGCCAATCACAAACAGGGTGAAGGCCGGTAGGCTGGCGCCGAAGCCGTCAAACAGTTCTTTGAACTGCGGAATCACGAAAATCAGCAGAATCGCGGTGACGATGAATGCCACCACCACGACCGCGATGGGATAAAACAAGGCTTTTTTGATTTTGCCCTTGAGGGATTCGGTTTTTTCTTTGTAGGTGGCGACCCGGTCCAGCACCAGTTCGAGGGCACCGGAATCTTCGCCGGCACGCACGAGGTTGACGAACAATTCGTCAAAGTATTTGCGGTGTTTGTCCATCGCGCTGGCGAGTGTCATGCCGCTTTCCACATCGTTTTTCACGGTCATGACGAGTTCTTTCATCGCCACTTTTTCCGCGCTTTGCGCAATGATGTCGAGCGCCTGCACGATGGGCAGGCCAGCGGTCATCATGGTGGACAACTGCCGCGCCAACACGGCGATGTCTTTGGGTTTGATTTGCGCCGTGTTCGCGAACAGCGGCTTCGGCTTTTTCTTGATGCGAACAACGGTTAAGCCGAGCCGGCGAACCTCGCCGCGAACCACCATTTCGTTGAATGCGGGCATTTCACCGCGCACCAGTTTGCCATCCTTGTTTTTTGCTTCATAAACAAAGACGACTTTGCTTTCTTCGGGCTTCTTTTTCTTCGCCGCGCCTGCCGTTGCCATGGTGTTCTCCCTTAATCCTTGGTCACCCGATTGAGTTCTTCAAGACTGATCATGCCGGCCTTCACTTTGCGGATACCGGATTGTCGCAGATCACTTACGCCTTCCTTTGATGCCTGGTCGGCCAGTTCGATCGCATTGCCGCCGCGCATGATGATACGCCCCATTTCCTCGGAAACGGGCATGACTTGGTATAAACCGACCCGGCCTTTGTATCCGCCGGTGCATTGGTCGCAGCCTACTGCCTTGAAAATTTTGATGCCGCTTTGCACATCGACGGGGGTAAACCCTTCTCGCAGCAGCTCTTCATCCGGCACATGATCGACCTTTTTGCAGTTGTTGCAGAGGCGGCGCGCCAGTCGTTGAGCGATGATGAGGTTGACGGAGGAGGCGATGTTGTAGGCCGGAACCCCCATGTTGACCAACCGCGTCAGCGTTTGCGGGGCATCGTTGGTGTGCAGCGTGGAGAGCACCAAGTGACCGGTTTGGGCGGCTTTGATGGCAATTTCGGCGGTTTCCAGATCTCGGATTTCCCCGACCATGATCACATCCGGATCTTGCCGCAGGAACGAGCGCAGCGCGCTGGCGAAGGTCAGCCCGACTTTGGTGTTCACATTGACTTGGTTGATGCCGGGCACCACGATTTCCGCCGGGTCTTCGGCCGTGGAAATGTTGCGATCCAAGGTGTTGAGAATGTTCAGGCCGGTATACAGCGATACGGTCTTACCGGAGCCGGTGGGGCCGGTCACCAAAATCATGCCGTAAGGACGGTTGAGCGCCTTGAGGTACAGCTCTTTTTGATCCGGCTCGTAGCCGAGCATGTCGATGCCGAGCTGGGCGCTGGTTGGGTCGAGAATCCGCATCACCACCTTTTCGCCGAACAGGGTCGGGCAGGTGTTGACCCGGAAATCAATCGACCGGGTTTGGGACATTTTGAGTTTGATGCGCCCGTCTTGCGGTATGCGCCGTTCGGAAATATCCATCCGGCTCATGACCTTAATCCGCGCAATGATGCGGTCGGAAAGGGTTTTTGGCGGGTGGGGCACTTCGGTCAGCATGCCGTCGATGCGGTAACGAATACGGAAAGTTTTCTCGTAGGGTTCGAGGTGAATATCCGATGCCTTGCGGCGGATCGCATCCGTGAGGGTTTTGGTGACGAACTTAACGACGATGTCGTCTTGCAGGGGATCGTCGCTTTTTTCTTCGGCGATGCCTTCGTTGTCGAACTGCACATTGTTCAGGTCTTCGTCGAGGTTATCTAACCCCGCCATGGAACTGTTGCGGGCTTCTTCGACGAGGCGGGAAATTTTGCCGGGGTCAGCCGCCACCACATCAATGGCGAAGTTGGTGCTGAACCGCAGGTTTTCAATCAGACCTTGATCGGAGGGATCGGCCAGCGCCACCGTGAGCCGCCGACCGCGTTTTCTCAGCGGCAGAACGGTGCCGCTTTCGATGAGTTTGGGGGGGATGATGCTGAGCGGGAGATCGGTGGTATCGAACGATTCGAGTTCAAGCAGGGGCACGCCAAAACGGCGGGAAGCCGCACGCGCGATGCTGGCGCCGGATATGCCGCTGCTCATGAGCACTTGCAGCAGGGGTTCTTGTTCTTTGCGGGCGCGCTCGACCAAGTCGGCGGCGCGCTGCGGTTCGATGACTTGGGTTTTAACCAAGGCTTCCAAAAGACCGGTGATGGGCGGCAAAGTCATGGGTGATTTAAGACCAATAATTCCGTTTACGGGTTCGGCTGCATACTATAGCCAAATGCGGCGCTAAGCATAGTGATTATTGTGCGGGCGGCGGGGCGGCGGCGGTGGCCAATTGTTCGCGCAGGCCAACCAGTTCGGTGACATCGCGCTGGATGCCGATGAAATAGGTGCGCCCGTCGTCGGGGTGAATCCACGGTCGAATCGATAATTCATTCCAAAACGGGCGACCGTCTTTGCGGTAATTGCGCAGCACGACACGGGCTGGCCGTCCGGCACGAATGGCGTCGCGAATCACCCGCAGCGCTTCTTGATCGCGGTCATCGGCCTGCAAAAAACGGCAATCTTGATATAACACTTCATCCAGCGGATAGCCGGTCAACGCGGTGAACGCGGCATTGGCGTAAATCAGGATGTTGTCATCGCCTTCTTGTTCGGCAATCACGATGCCTTCGTTGGCGGCATCCATGGCGTGTTGCAGAAGCGCGGGGTCAAGCATCGGTTGATCGTGTGGGCTGATGGTTCGCATCGCCCGATCATAACAAAATTGTGCGCCGCTTGAACGGCGGCCTTTGCGCGATTCAATGGCTGCGAAAGGCTTGTTGGAATAGGGGGAGGCAGGCGGTCAGTCCGCCTTGGATCAGGCCGTTGGCTTGGCGGAGTTCGGTATCGGCGGCGTCGAGTTGGCACCAATGCAGGCGCGTGGTGCCGCACAAGAATTGCGCGGGGGCGGGCGGGCTGGCTTGGTCGGGGGCGATGAGGCGCAGCCAGTGAACGGCCTGCCAGCGGGTGACCAGCCGTTGGCGTTGCGCTTCATCGAGCACGGTGGGCAGCAGTTTGACGGTGCCCTGTCGCGCGAGGCCGAGCACTAGGGAAAACTCCGCTGCGGTCCAGGCGCGCACGGCGGGGGAGTCAATCAGAATGAGCGGGTGCTGCGCATCCGGCCTGCGGGCTTGCAGCAGCAGCCACCATTCGAGCCGATGGCGGATGTGTTGCGCCAGCCATACCAGTCCAAGATCGCGGTCTGGCCATGCGTCGCGCTGTTCGAGTGCGCTTAAGGCGGCAATCAAGCCATCGGCCAGAACCGTGTGCGGCGGCAGCCACATGAGGGCGTCTTGCTCGGTTTGCCGTAAGGCGAGCGGATCCAAATTTAACGCGGCTTTTTTGAAGCGTTCGACCCAAGGAGATGCGGTGGGCGGCGGTTCGGCGGGTTCGATGGCGACCGGCGGCAGAGGCGTTCGCTGCAATATCTGCGCGATTTGCGGCAGCGCGACGCCTTGAGCGCTCAAAGTTTGTGCTTGGCGAATCGCTTGAATGTCGCCGGCGCTGTACAGCCGATGACCCGATTCGGTGCGGGTGGGGTTGATAAGTCCGTACCGCCGTTCCCAGGCGCGCAGGGTGATGGGATTCACGCCGGTCATTTGGGCGACCGCGCGAATGGGGAACAGGTGTTCGGCGCTCGGGGACGCCGTTTCTTGCGGGAAATCGCTCATGCGCGGCATTTGTGTGCTAAGAGTTTGTACAAGTTTTGTATTAGGAGCTTAGCAGGTCATGCCGCAAATGTGCTTAACCGTTTTTCTCGCTGCGCGGGCGGGGTTTCAATGAATACCGCATCGAAGGCTGATTCCGATCGGGCAACTGCCCCGGTGACTTGGGTGATTGGCGCCAACAGCGGGATTGGCTTGGCGTTGGTGGATGCCTTGCTCGCTGTGCCGACGGGCAGCGTGGTGGGCTCTTCGCGTCGAACCGATGCCTTGGCGATTCGCGCCGATGCGTATTCTGCGCGCTGCCAAGTGGTGTCGGTGGATGTGACGGACGCCGCCAGTTTGGCAGCGGCATTTGCGGCCATCATGGCACGCTGGGGACGGCTGGATCGGGTGATTCTGAATGCCGCCGAGTACGAGCCGATGCGCTTGGCGGCGTTTGATCCGGCGCTGTTTGCGCGGTTGATGGCGGTCAATTTCATGGGCGTGGTGCAGGGGATAGAGGCCGTGCGGGCGCATTTTATTGCCGCGCAACAGGGCGAGATTTTGATTACCGCCAGCGTGGCGGGATTCTGCGGCCTGCCCTACGCCGCGCCGTATGGCGCCACCAAGGCCGCGTTGATTTCTCTGGCCGAGTCCTTGGCGCCGGAATTCGCCCAACACGGCGTGCGGTTGCGGGTGATTAATCCGGGCTTTGTGCGCACGCCGATGACCGATAAAAACGATTTCGACATGCCCGGCATGATTGAACCAGCCGTCGCCGCCCGCGCCATTGTGCGGGCGTTGGGGCGCCCCGGTTTCGAGATTTTGGTGCCGCGCGGTTTCGGTTGGGTGATGAAATGTCTGCGGTTCCTGCCGTATCCGCTGTTTTTCGCACTCACCCGCCGCCTATTGAGGGCCGACACCCCATGAATCTTCCGCCCATTCCCGGACTGCCGGCGTATCTGTGTGCGTTTGAAACCCTGCATCCCGCGCGCTTGACTGTGCTGCTCGATTGTTTTGCCGAAGACGCGCTGTTTGAGGATCCGTTCAATCGGGTGCAAGGCCGCGCCGCGATTGAACGGGTTTTTGCGCACGGCTTTCGCCAATGCCCGAACCTGCGCTTCGAGATTGACGAGGTGGCGGGAGTGGCGGATGCCCCCATCGCGTTGATTGTGTGGCGGTTCGCCTGTCAGGAAACCGGCGGACTGGTGCTCCACGGCATGAGCCGGGTGGTGTTCGGTGCCGATGGATTGGCGCAATCGCATGTGGACTACTGGGATCCGGCGGCGCAGCTCTACGAGCGGGTGCCGATCTTGGGCGCGTTGATGCGCGCGATTCGGCGGCGGCTGTCGGCGCATTGAAGTGCTTCATGCGGCGCACGCCAGCGGCTTGACCGAATACCGGCGGCTCGTTATGTTGCCCGGCTGGTTTGCTGAATCTTCTGGTTGAATTTTAGCCGCGCCTCTGCGCTGGAGTGAGTCTGATGACTGCCGCCCGTTCCGATCTGATTATTTTCGACACCACCTTGCGCGATGGCGAGCAAAGCCCCGGCGCGGCGATGACCCGCGAAGATAAGCTGCGCATCGCCCGCCAACTGGAACGCTTGGGCGTCGATGTGATCGAGGCCGGTTTTGCGGCGGCGAGCGAGGGCGATTTTGCCGCGATTCGCGCCATTGCCGAAACCGTCGAAAACGCCACGGTCTGCTCTTTGGCGCGGGCGAACGAGCGGGATGTGCGCCGGGCGGGCGAGGCCATTGCCCCCGCGCCCCGCCAGCGCATTCATACCTTTATTGCCACCAGCCCGATTCACATGGAAAAAAAGCTGCGGATGACGCCGGATGAAGTCCTCGCGCATGCGGTCAAGGCCATCGAATTGGCGCGCGGCTATACCGACGATGTGGAGTTTTCCGCCGAAGATGCGGTGCGTTCCGACATCGACTTCCTCGTGCGGGTGTTTGAAGCCGCCATCGACGCGGGCGCGACCACGCTGAATGTGCCAGACACGGTGGGCTATTCCACCCCCGCGCAATGGGGCGAGCGCATGGCCACGCTGATTGCGCGCACGCGCGGCGCGGAAAAAGTGGTGTGGTCCACCCATTGCCACAACGATTTGGGGATGGCGGTGGCCAACTCCTTATCGGCGGTGTTGGCGGGCGCGCGCCAAGTTGAATGCACCATCAATGGTTTGGGCGAGCGGGCGGGCAATGCCGCGCTGGAAGAAATCGTCATGGCGGTGCGCACCCGCCGCGATGTATTCGGCGTGGACAGCCGCATCGACGCGACGCAAATCGTGCCGACCTCCAAACTGGTGTCCACCATCACCGGCTACCCGGTGCAGCCGAACAAGGCGATCGTCGGCGCCAATGCCTTCGCGCACGAATCCGGCATTCACCAAGATGGCGTGCTCAAACACCGCGAAACCTACGAAATCATGCGCGCGGAGGATGTGGGCTGGAGCACCAATAAGCTGTCGCTCGGCAAATTGTCGGGGCGCAACGCCTTCCGTTCGCGCCTGACCGAACTCGGGATTGATCTGTCGAGCGAAGAGGCGCTGAACGATGCGTTCCGCCGCTTCAAAGAGCTGGCCGATAAAAAGCGCGAAATTTTCGACGAAGACATTCAAGCGCTGGTGTCAGAAGTGCATGAAGAGCGCATCGAGCGGTACAAACTGGTGTCGCTCAAGGTGTGCTCCGAAACCGGCGAAGTGCCGACCGCGCAGCTGGTGATTGCCGTCGATGGCGCGGAGCAATCCGCCACGGCGCGGGGCGCGGGGCCGGTCGATGCCGCGTTTGTCTGCATTGAATCCATGCTGCATTCCGGCGCGAACCTGCAACTGTATTCAGTCAACAACATCACCAGCGGCACCGATGCGCAGGGCGAGGTGAATGTGCGGCTCGAACGCGCGGGGCGCATCGTGACCGGGCAGGGGGCGGACACCGACATCGTGGTGGCTTCCGCCAAAGCCTATTTGAATGCGCTCGACCGGCTGCAACAGCCCACCGCCCGCGCGCATCCGCAGCACGAGGATGTGTGAGGCGGGCGCAATACCTCTCACCGAACAGCCAACACGAGATCAAGCATGAACCCCGAAATCGCCTTGCGTTGGTTGGGCATCACGCCGTGGGTGCCGAGATCGGGCGTGCCGCCGCTGATGCCTGCGCAGGGGGCGATGGCGCGCGCTGCGGCGGCTGAGCCGGCACCGGCGGTGATCCTTTTGCCGCCCACCGAGCCAGACATTGTTCAGCCCGACGCTGCACAGGCTCAAACTGAACAAGCCGAAATTGTTCAGCCTAAAGCTGAACCGACCGAAATGGTTCAGCCCGTTACTGTGTCGGACAAGACGACCCCGCCCACGCTCTGGCTCATCAATCTTGCGCCGGATCAGCCGCTGGTGGCGGCCATTCTGCGCGCGCTGCCGTCGTCAGTCGGCTGGCAAGTCCGCGCGGAGGCGGATGCGCCGCCGTCGCTGCAATGGGGCGAGCAATGCTGGTCCCTGTCGGCGCTGCAAGCCGATGGACGGGCGCGCCGCGCCGTGTGGCGGCACCTGTATCCGCAATCCGCACATTGATTCCGCATGACGCCGCACGAAACCCCGGTCATCGCGCCACTGGAACTTGATGATCTGCCCCGCCTGATGCCGATTGAACGGGCGGGACACCGCTACCCGTGGTCAGAGCGGGTGTTTCAGGACTGTTGGCATTCCGGCTACTACCTCGACGGCGCGTTTCGCGGCGACACCCTGCTGGGCTTCAGCGTGGTCATGCCCGTGCTCGACGAATGGCACCTGCTGAATCTGTGCGTGGCACCGGCGGTTCAGCGGCAAGGGATTGGTCGCGGCCTGCTGGATTATCTGTTGGATCAAGCGACGAAAGCCGAGGTGGCCAGCGTCTGGCTGGAAGTGCGCGTCAGCAACGAAGCCGCGCGCCAACTCTATGCCGCGCGCGGGTTTGAAACCGTTGGCCGCCGCCGCGATTATTACCCCGCGCCCAGCCCCGCACCGCGCGGGCGCGAAGATGCCCTCGTGCTCACGCGCCGGTTGGGCGCGGCGTAGTGCAGGCTAAACTTGGTGTTAACAGGCTGTTGAACGAGGGTTTCAACATCCTGTTAAAACAGAGCAATTGACCTTTGTCTCTGAGGTCGTACACTGCCCGCTTCATTTCTTGCGCTTCCCACGGAGTTCGCCAATGCAGCCAAAGGTGCATGCCGTGCCGGTGTTGTCCGATAACCTGGTTTGGTTGCTGGAGGGAGCGGATCAGCAGTGTGTCGTGATCGACCTGGGTCAGGCGGAGCCGGTGGTGGCCGCCATCGCGGCGCGCGGATTAACCCCCGTGGCGGTGCTGATTACCCACCACCATGCCGATCACACGGCGGGTTTGGCGGACTTTTTGCGAACACACCCCGTGCCGGTGTTCGGCTCCGCGCATGAACCGGCACCCTTTGCCACCCAGCAGGTGGGCGAAGGCGACACGATGGAATGGCCGGGCTTTCCGCCGTTGGCCGTGTGGCATACGCCGGGGCACACGCGTGGGCATGTGTGCTTTGTGGCCGATGGGGTCGCCTTTACTGCCGACACGCTGTTCACCGCAGGCTGTGGCCGCTTGTTCGAAGGCAGCGCCGCGCAAATGAGCCGAAGTTTGGCGCGCCTGGCGGCATTGCCCGGCGACACGCGAATTTGCTGCGGGCATGAATATACGGCGGATAATTTGCGTTTTGCGGCGCATTTGGAGCCACACAATCCTGCGGTGGCCGCGCGGGTGGCGAGTGTGCGCGAACACGGTGCCGCCAGCGTTTTGGCCGCCGCCGCCGCGCCCGCGCTGTCGGTTGAATGGGCGACCAACCCGTTTTTACGCCTGCACACCCCGGAAGTGCGGGCGGGTATTCATGCCTTGGGCGGGCAATCCACCGCCACGGATGCCGAGCGTTTCGCGGTCGTGCGTCGGCTGAAAGATACTTATGATGGCCTGGCGCCACTCCCGGAATTTGCTGAATAATGATGCGGTTAACATTAACTTTTTGGTCTGGCCGAATGCGGAAAGTCCGCGCGTGGCGCGTGCTGGCGCTGCTGATGCTGCCGGCGATTTTGGCCTTGAGTGGTTGCGCGAATTTACCCAAAAGCGAGGAAACCGCGAGTTTGGATCAACTCGGCGGTAGCGGCGATCAATCCGTGGATTACAGCATTTTGCCGGCGATTAATACGCCCGAGCAATCCGCCCGCCGAGCGGCGTGGATGAATGATGGCAATTTATGGCATTACATTGCGGCCCGATTCACGCTGCCCATCCCAAAAAATAGCGCCCGAGTGCAAACGCAGTTGGCGTTTTATTCCAGCCACATTAAGTATTTGGAGCGGGTGACGGAGCGGGCGCAGCCGTATTTACATTTGATTGTTTCTCGATTACAAGAAAATAATCTGCCCCTGGAGTTGGCGCTGTTGCCGATTGTAGAAAGCGCATATCGGCCGGAAGCGGTTTCGACCAGTAATGCGGCGGGTATTTGGCAGTTTGTTCCCAGTACCGGTACCCATTTTGGTTTGCAACGCACGGTATGGTACGACGGTCGGCGCGACATTAAGGCATCGACCAATGCGGCAATTCAGTATTTCAACCGCTTGCGGGTGATGTTTAATGATGATTGGCCGGTGATTATCGCCTCCTATAACGGGGGGGAAGGCACCTTGCAAAATGCGATTTCCTATAATCAAGCCAAAGGGTTGCCGACGGATTTTTGGAGCTTGACGCAAATCAGCCAAGAAACAGCGGATTACCCTGCGCGCTTGTATGCGCTGGTGATTATTTTCAGTAATCCAGAAAAATTCGGATTTACGCCGTCGCCGATTCCGAATCAGTCGGTTTTAACCGAAGTGCGCATTGATAAATCGGTGAATTTAAGCAAGCTCGCAGAATTAACCGGTATGTCGCACGATGAGTTATATCGCCTAAATCCGGGCTTCGATAAACTCATTACCGGGCCGCAGGCCACGAATTTGCTGGTGCCGAAAAGCGTGGCGGATCAATTCACGCCCAGCGCCTTGGAGGCGGCGGAAAAATCCGCGATGGATTGGGGGCGGTATACCCTGCGGCGCGGCGATAATTTTCACAAAGTCGCCTATCGCTATGGCTGCGATGTGGCGGAATTGTTGAAGGTTAATCGCCTGAGCACGGCCTATGCCCATCCGGGGCAAACCATCATCGTGCCGCTGGGGCGTGAGCGGGTGGCCGTGGCCTCGCGCTCGGGCGACGAACGGCTGTATACCGTGCAAAGCGGGGATTCAGTCTGGGGGTTGGCGCGGCGGTTTAATTTGGATTTATCGGAACTGCGGCGCATGAATGGCATTGGCGCGAAAGACGAAATCAAGCCGGGACAAAAACTGGTGGTCGGGTTTGCGGCGGCACACCACGGCACAGCCAAAGAGCCCGCGAAGACGGAACGGGTGGCGATGCGCCATGAGGCGGAAAGCCATTTGTCACAAAGCCATTTGTCACAAAGCCATTCTTCAGAAAGAAATCAGTCAGAAAAACGCACGACAGCACACGGTTCCGCGCAGAAAAAGCACTACACCGTGCAGCATGGCGATACGCTGTGGAATGTGGCGCGGCGGTTTTCGACTACGGTGAAGGAAATCACTACAGCCAACCGTTTGCGCCCCAACGAGCCGTTAAAGCCGGGTCAGGTATTGGTGATTGCGAGTCAGTAACAGGCTGTTGAAAAATGGTTTCAACAGCCTGTTAACGCAGGCCAAGGATGGCTTGCCCGAAAATTAAGCATCGTCAGCGCTTGATTTTCGCCCATCGTTACGGGCGTGTACCGGAACGATGGGGTTGAAAAAAGACAGGGAAGTCTTTTTTCAACATCCTATTAACAGGGTGTTAATCAAATCCCGTTCAAATGACTTTTGAAAACCGTTGAATCCCTTCCGGGTTCAGGTATTCATCAAATGCCATGCAGATGTTGCGAATCAGCAGCCGCCCTTTGGGGTGAATTTCGATACTCCGTGGCGAAAGGCTGAGTAATCCATCGGCTTGCATGGGGGCGAGGGCGGCCAGACTGCCCGCGAAATGGGTCAGAAAATCGATGCCGAACGCCTGTTCGATGTCGTCAAAATCCAACCGAAAATGGCTGATGAGCGCCATGATGACGCGCTGGCGCAGGTGGTCTTCGGCGGTGAGCGCATAGCCGCGCTCGATTGGCAGCCGACCGGCGCGCACGGCCTCATGGTATTGCGCCAAATCTTTGGTGTTCTGGCTGAACACGCCGCCGACTTGGCTGATGGAGGAAACCCCGACCGCCACCATGTCGCATTCGGCATGGGTCGAATAACCCTGAAAATTGCGGTGCAGGGTGCCGTTGGCTTGGGCGAGCGCGAGCGGGTCGTCCGGTCGGGCGAAATGGTCCATGCCGATCAGCACATAGCCAGCGGCGCCGAGCTGTTCGATGCTGTGACCGAGGATGGCGAGCTTGTCGGCGGCGCTGGGCAGGTCGGCTTCATTGATGCGGCGCTGGGGCTTGAAGCGGGTCGGCAGGTGGGCGTAATTGAACAGCGAGAGCCGATCCGGCGCCATATCGATCACGGTGTCCAGGGTGCGGCGGAAACTGTCCGGGGTTTGATGCGGTAAGCCGTAGATCAAATCAAAACTCACGCCGTGGAAGCCCTCTGCGCGGGCGGCGTCGAGCACGGTGCGGGTCAGTTCGATCGGTTGAATGCGGTTAACTGCCTGCTGTACGGCGGGGTCGATGTCTTGCACCCCAAGACTCAAGCGGTTGAAGCCCAATTCGCGCAGCACGGCGACGGTGCGGGCATCGGCTTCGCGCGGGTCGATTTCAATGGAGTATTCGCCGGAATCGTCGGTTTTCAGGCGGAAGTGTCGGCTCATCGCGGCGATGACGGCGCGCATTTCTTCGTTCGATAGAAAAGTGGGGGTGCCGCCGCCGAAATGTAACTGATCGACCGGGCGATCCGCGTCGAACAAGGCGCCTTGCAGGGCGAGTTCCTGTGCCAAATCGTCCACATAAGGCGCGGCGCGGCTGCGGTCTTTCGTCACTACTTTATTGCAGCCGCAGTAATAGCAAATGGTGTCGCAGAAGGGCACATGCACATAAATCGACAGCGGCCCGCCGGCTTGATTCGAGCGCGCGGCGGCGGCGCGGTAGTCAGCTTCGTTGAATCCGTCGTGAAACTGCACGGCGGTGGGGTATGAGGTGTAGCGCGGCCCTGCCGTGTCGTAGCGGCGGATCAAGTCTGTGTCGAATAGAAGCGGGGTGGTGGGGGGCATGGCGATCATGGCGGTTCCCGGCGGCGTGACGATTCGCCGTACAATAGCAAACCGCCTGCGGGACTTCGCCCCAGTAAAATACTCGCCCTTTTGGGCGAACCGCGTGGCGCTCAGCCCGTCGGGCGGACATTGCGGAACATCGCGGGAGTTTTTTCGTGCATTTACTCGATTTATTGCGCGTGCTGGATTATTTCGGCACGGTGGTGTTTGCCATTTCCGGCGCGCTGGTGGCCGCGCGTAAGGGCATGGATTGGATGGGGTTTGCGATTCTCGCCACCGTGACGGGGATTGGTGGTGGCACGCTGCGGGATTTGATTCTCGCCCGCCCGGTGTTCTGGCTGGTGCACTGGGAATACATCGCGTTGTGCGTGCTGGCCGCTGGCGCCACTTTTTATTTGGTCGCGCATGTGCACCGGCGGCTGTCGTGGTTGCTTTGGGCCGATGCGGTGGGTTTGGCGGCGTTTTCGGTCATCGGCGTGCAAATCGCCCTCACCAGCGGCACCAATCCGTTTATTGCGATTTTGATGGGGATGATGACGGCGGCGTTCGGCGGTCTAATCCGCGATGTGCTGGCCGGTGAGCCGCCCTTGCTGTTGCATCGGGAAATTTACGCCAGCGCCGCGCTGCTGGGCGGCGGGGTGTATGTGCTGTTCGCGGTGGTGCTGCATCAGCCCGTGTGGGCGCTGGTGTTGGGATTTCTGGTGGCTTTGCTCATTCGTGCCTTGGGTATCGTCTATCATTGGCACCTTCCGGC
>DYMR01000093.1 GCA_020721485.1 Halothiobacillus neapolitanus
CTAACCCCCTGCCATCCTTCGGGTTTTGCGGGATTTCTGGTATCTTCCCCGCTCTTTTTTCTCGATTTTTTGACGGAGCGCGACTGTGAGCACCGCCGCCTACGATGTGTTATCTGACCAACCTGACTTGTCCCCGCCCGTCTTGGGCGCGTCTGTGGCTGTGCGCCGCTTGCACATCAAGACCTGGGGTTGCCAGATGAACGAATACGATTCGGACAAAATGGCCGATGTGCTGGGCGCAGCGGCGGGGTTTGTCTGGACGGATGATCCGGCGGAAGCGGAAGTGTTGCTGCTCAACACCTGCTCGATTCGGGAAAAAGCGCAGGAAAAAGTGTTTTCGCAGTTGGGACAATGGCGCCCGCTGAAAGAAAAAAATCCGCGCCTGATTATCGGCGTGGGTGGCTGCGTGGCGAGCCAAGAAGGGGCGGCGATTCGCAGCCGCGCGCCCTATGTCGATTTGGTGTTCGGGCCGCAAACGCTACACCGCTTGCCGCACATGGTGGCGGAGATCGAGGCCAACCGTCAGCCGATTGTGGACATTTCCTTCCCCGAAATCGAAAAATTCGACCACTTGCCCGCGCCCCGTGCGGAAGGCGCTACCGCGTTCGTTTCCATCATGGAAGGCTGTTCCAAATACTGTAGTTTCTGCGTGGTGCCGTATACGCGCGGTGAGGAAATTTCCCGCCCCTTCGATGATGTGATCGCCGAAGTGGCGGAATTGGCCGAGCAGGGCGTGCGGGAGGTGAATCTGCTGGGGCAGAATGTCAACGCCTACCGAGGCGTGATGCACGATGGGCAAATTGCGGATCTGGCGCTGCTGATCGAATTCATCGCCCGCATCGACGGCATTGGCCGGATTCGGTTCACCACCTCGCACCCGGTCGAATTTACCGACCGGCTGATCGAGGCCTACCGCAACGAGCCGAAGCTGGCGGCATTTTTGCATCTGCCGGTGCAGGCGGGTTCCGACCGCATTCTTGCCCAGATGAAACGCGGGCATACCGTGTTGGAATACAAGGCGAAACTGCGCAAGCTCATGGCCGCGCGGCCAGGAATTTCCTTGTCATCGGACTTCATCATCGGTTTTCCGGGCGAAACCGAGCAAGATTTCGAGGCGACGATGAAGCTCGTGCGCGACATGCATTTCGATCACTCCTTCAGCTTTGTGTACAGCGCCCGACCGGGTACGCCCGCCGCGAGCCTGCCGGATGACACGCCGGATGCGGTGAAAAAAGAACGGTTGTATCGGCTGCAAGCGCAAATCACCGAGCAAGAACAAGCCATTTCCCGCGCCATGCTGGGCACGGAACAGGTGATTTTGGTGGAAGGCCCTTCCAAAAAGGATCCGGCGGAATTGGTCGGCAAAACCGAGAACAACCGCAGCGTGATTTTTCAGGCGCGACCGGCGGTGGTTGGCCTGTTTGTCCGGGTGCGAATTACCGAAGTGAAACCGAACTCTCTGCGGGCAGATTTTCTCGGCATTGCGCCAATGGATCAGGCGCGGGCGGCGGCGCGGGGCTTGGTGGCGGCGGAATGAGCGAATCTCTGACGGATGATTCCCTGTTTAATGACCGTGTGGCGGATGACCGTATGGCAGATGCGCCCAGCGCGATGACAACGGAATCTAGCCCGACTGAATCTAGTCTGGCTGAATCTAGTCTGGCTGAATCTACCGAATTTAGGGCAACGCAGTCGCCCCAGCCGACGGTTCAACTGCGTTTCCAGCTTTCCCCGCACGACAACGAACGCCTGTCGAATCTGGTCGGTTCGTTCGATGCGCATTTGCGCTTGATCGAGCGCCGTTTGGGGGTGGAGATCAACCATCGCGGCGCCGAATTTGCCGTGATCGGTGCCAGCCCGGCGGCGGAGCAGGCGCGGGCGGTGCTCGATGGGCTGTACCAAAGTTCGGCACAAGAGCCGATTGACGCCGAGCGGGTGGATTTATTCTTGTCGGCGGCGGGCGCTGCGGACGATGAGCCGAATCCCGCCGAGGACATCGTGATCCGCACGCAGCGCGGCTTGTTGCGCGGGCGCGGCGCGCGGCAGGTGCGCTATCTTCACGCCATCGCGGATTGCGTTTTGAGCTTCGGCATTGGCCCGGCCGGTACGGGCAAAACCTATCTCGCCGTGGCCAGTGCGGTGGATGCGCTGGAACGCGGTTTGGTGCAACGCATCGTACTGGTGCGGCCAGCGGTGGAGGCGGGCGAAAAGCTGGGCTTTCTGCCGGGGGATTTGGCGCAGAAAATCGACCCCTACCTGCGCCCGATGTACGACGCGCTGTACGAGATGATGGGCTTTGATAAGGTCACGAAGCTGATCGAACGGCAGGTGATTGAAGTGGCGCCCTTGGCGTTTATGCGCGGGCGCACGCTCAACGAATCGTTTGTGATTCTCGATGAAGCGCAAAACACCACCATCGAGCAGATGAAAATGTTTCTGACCCGCATCGGCTTTGGCAGCAAAGCAGTCGTGACCGGCGACATTACCCAGATCGATTTGCCGCGCGGCATCACCTCCGGCCTGCGCGATGCGATTGAGGTCTTGCGCGAGGTGGACGCGGTGTCGTTCACCTTTTTTCAGGCGCGCGATGTGGTGCGGCATCCGTTGGTGATGCGCATCGTGCAGGCGTATGAAGCCCGCGAAGCGCATCGCCCGTTGCCGAACCGAGGATGAAACCCATGCACCCCCCCACCGTTTGGGTTGATCGACAAAAAGCCACCGAACTGCGCTGCCCCAGTGCGCAAATGCTGACGCCTTGGGCGCAGGCGGCCATCGTGGCGGCGCTGCCTCAAGGCGCCCCTGCCGTCGTCGGCCTCTGTGTTCGCTTTGTGGATGCGGAAGAGGGCGAGGCACTGAATCGGCAATATCGTCATAAAAATTACGCAACCAATGTGCTTTCATTCCCCTCCGATGCGCCGATGCCCGAGGGCGTGGATGAGCGCTATTTGGGCGATTTGATTCTTTGCCAGCCCGTGTTGGTGCAGGAATCCGCCGCGCAAAACAAGAGCTTGCGCGCGCATACGGCGCACCTGATCGTGCATGGCGTGCTGCATTTGTTGGGCTTCGATCATGAAACCACGGCGGAGGCCGAGGCGATGGAAGCCCTGGAAATTCACATCATGGCGGGGTTGGGGTTTGAAAATCCGTACCGTGAACGATAAATTCTCTTCCGCGCGGCACCGAGTGGCCGCCTCTTTTTTCAACAGAGTGTCTTGCAACCATGGACGATGATTCGAGTCCTTCGCGCAGCGCCGAGCCCGGTTGGTTCGGACGGCTGCGCCATCAATGGTGTGTTAATCAAATCAAAACGACGGACGATCTCAGCGAGGTCGTTCGTGCGGTCAGTGACCGAGGCATCATCCCCGCGCCCACGCAAGGGTTGATTGAGTCCGCCTTGGCATTTCATGGCGTGCGGGTGCGGGATGTGATGATCCCGCGCGGGCAAATGCATGTGCTCGACATGACCGCCACGCTGCCGGAAATTCTGGCCGAAATTGCCGAAACCGGTCACTCCCGCTACCCCGTGATCTTGGAAAATCGGGATGAAATCGCCGGAATTCTTCTGGTGAAAGAACTGCTGCATTTTTACGCCAGCCAGCCAGAAGCCATTAATTCCACAGGATTTCTATTGCAAGAGCGCCTGCGCGCGCCAATGTTCGTGCCCGAAAGCAAACGCTTGGATGCCTTGCTGGCCGAGTTTCGCGTCACCCGCAGCCACATGGCGATTGTGTTGGATGAATTTGGCGGCGTGGCCGGATTGGTGACGATCGAAGATGTGCTCGAAGAAATCGTCGGCGATATTGATGACGAATACGATGACGCGGAGCCGGCCTTGATTCGTTCCCAAGCCGCGCACCGCCACACCGTGCGCGCGCTGACGCCGATTGAGGACTTCAATCAGCACTTTGGCACGAACTTTCCTGATGATGAATACGACACCATCGGCGGCTTGATTACCCACGAATTGGGGCACCTGCCCCGTCGGGGCGAGTTGGTGCGCTTGTCTGGGTTGGAATTTAAGGTGGTCGGTGCCGACAAACGCCGCCTGCACTTGCTGCTCGTCACCGCGCTGTCGCCCGAGCAAATCGCGTCATCGCCGGACGCGGATTCTTGAGGTACTGATGAGTTCAGCCGGATTTTGGGCGCGCCGCGCGCCCGCCCTTGCCGCCGTCTTGGCCGGCGCCGTTTTGCCCTTGGCCTTTGCCCCCGTCGGATTCTGGCCGTTATCGCTTTTGGCGCCCGCCGTGTTGCTGTATGTGTTGCACGGCACCACCCGCCGTCGTGCCGCGTGGTTGGGCTGGTTATTCGGCCTGGGGCAATTTGGCGTAGGCGTCAGTTGGCTGTACGAAAGTTTCACCCTGTTTGGTGGTGCGGTTGCGCCCTTGGCCGCGCTGATTACGGCAGGCTTTGTCGCGGTGATGGCGCTCTATCCGGCCTTGGCGAGTTACATCGCCCGAGCCATTGCCGGTTCGGCCATGCGCTCGCTGGCCGGAGTGTTGGCCTTTGCGGGCAGTTGGACGCTGGTGGAATGGCTGCGCGGCTGGCTGTTCAGCGGCTTTCCGTGGTTGGATTTGGGGATTGCGCAAACGGCCAGCCCATTGAAATCGCTCTTGCCGTTGATCGGAGAATATGGCGTCGGCTTGGTCGTGCTGTTGCTTGCCGGATTGCTGCTGTGCGCGGTCGAAGCACTGCGCGCCACGCCGTCTACCGAGTCGACTTCTATCAGGCCGCGCGCGCTGTGGCGAGCCGGCGTGCTGCTGGCGGTCGGCTTGGCCACGCTGCTGGGCGCGGGCTTACTCAGCCCGCTGCGCTGGACGCACCCGTCGGGTGTGCCGATTCGCGTGGGGTTGGCGCAGGCCAATATCCCGCAAATGCAAAAATTTGATCCGGCGTTTTTGGCCGCGACCTTGCAGCGTTATGAACAACTCACCGTGCAAATGGGCGCCGTCGATTTGGTGGTCTGGCCGGAAACCGCCGTGCCCGATGTGCTCTCCGATGTGCCGGAACTGCGCCACGCATTGATCGAACGGGCGGCAGAGCAGCACCAAGATTTTCTGATTGGCGCGTTCACGCAGGATGCCGCCGGCCACTACTACAACACCTTGGTCGGCCTGCCCGATGCCGTGGGCAGCCACCGCAAGGCGCACCTCGTGCCGTTCAGCGAATACATGCCGCTGCGGCCGCTGGTGATGTTGCTCTCGGGCATGATCGATGTGCCGATGTCCGACCTCACGCCGGGGCGCGCCGATCAAGCCCTGCCGGTCGTGCGCGGCGTGCCCGTGGGGGCCTCGATTTGCTACGAAGCCGATTTCGCGCGGGACATTCGTCGTTCGCTGCCGCAAGCGGGTTTTTTGGTGAATGTGTCGAATGATTCTTGGTTCGGAGACAGCTTCGCCCCGCACCAAAACCTGCAAATGGCCGCCGTGCGCGCGCTCGAATTTGGCCGCCCGATGGTGCGCGCCACCAACACCGGCGTTTCGGCGTTTGTGTCTGCCGATGGCCGCATCGAACAATCGCTCGGGGTCAATCAGCAAGGAATTTTGGTCGGGAAAATTCAACCCTATCATGGCAGTACCCCGTTTTTGCGTGCCGGTTCTGCGCCTGCGCTGAGCGGTGCGGCGGGTTTGCTGATCTGGGCATGGGTGCTGGCGTTTTGGCGCCGTCGTGCGTCTCGGCGGGAACTCCCGGTGCGCTGATTGATTCCAAGCCGCGATTCGTTCGCGCAGTGAGCAAAGGAAAAATATGGCCAACGACACCCAATCCCACGCGGCAGACTTAGCCGCGCTTGCCGCCCGCCCACGGCGGTTTGATCGCGCGTTTTTCGCCACCGTGTGGGCCTTGGCCAAGCCGTACTTCTTGCACTCGGAAGATCGCTGGAAAGCACGCGGCTTTTTGTTGGCAATTATCGCCACCACTTTATTGCTCGTCGTGATTAATCTGCAAATCACCGATTGGTATAACCGATTTTATAATGCACTGCAAAATTACGATCAGGCGGGTTTCTGGAAGCTGTTGGGCGAATTCGCTTTGTTGGCTTTTGGGGCAATTGCCCTGAGCGTGTATCAAACCTACCTGTCGCAATTACTGGATCTGCGCTGGCGGCGTTGGTTGACCGGCGATTATTTATCGCGGTATTTGTCTGCGCAAACTTATTACCACTTGGAATTGTTTCATCGCGGCCAAGATAACCCCGATCAGCGAATTGCCGATGATTTGAACCAATTTTCTCAATTAACCACCAGTTTGTTTACCGGCCTACTCGGCGCGGTGGCGAACTTGGTGGCCTTCGTCGGCTTGCTGTGGGTGCTGTCGAGCAAGGTGGTGGTGCCTTGGGGCGGTGCCGAACACCATATTCCGGGCTTTTTGGTCTGGGTGGCGTTGCTGTATGCCGTGGTGTGGACTTGGGTGGCCGCCAAAGTGGGGAACCCACTAATTTGGTTGAATTTCAATCAACAGCGGGTTCAGGCCGATTTTCGTTTCAGTTTGATTCGTTTGCGTGAAAATAGCGAAGCGGTGGCCTTTTATGGCGGCGAAGCGAAAGAGGCGCGACATTTTCATGATCGGTTTGATCGCGTGTTTGAAAACTATCAGCGGTTAATTCTTCGGCAAAAACGCTTTAATTGGTTCAGTAGTTATTTTAGCCAAGTGGCGGTGATTCTTCCCTTTCTTGCCGCCGCTGCGGCGTATTTTACGAAAGCGGTGCCGCTGGGCTTTTTAATGCAAATCAGTTCCGCATTCGGCAATGTGCAAGGCTCTTTTGCGTATTTAGCGCAGAGTTACGATAACTTCGCGCAATGGCATGCGGTGGTGGAGCGGTTGCAGGGCTTTCGTGATTTGGTGGCCAAGGTGCAGAGCGTGCAGCAATCGGCTCAGCAAATTGAGCGGACTGCGGTGACAGAGCCCGGTACGGTGCTCGCCGTGCGGGATTTACAGGTGCGTTTGCCCAATGGCCAAGCCTTGATTCAACACGCCAGCTTGCGGCTCGTGCCCGGTGAGCGCTTGTTGTTGATGGGGGCTTCGGGCGCGGGGAAAAGCACTTTGCTGCGCTCGTTGGCGGGGTTGTGGCCGTTCGGTGCGGGGCAAGTCGCGCTGCCACCGGAGGCCGGCAGTTTATTTCTGCCGCAACGACCGTATCTGCCGTTGGGTACCTTGCGCGATGCCTTGATCTATCCCGCCCCGATGGTGCGTGTGGATGATGCGCAGTTGCGGCGCGTGCTGACCCAAGTCGGCCTGCCGGCGTTGGCGGATGTATTGGATGCGTTGGAGCCTTGGTCGATGGTGCTGTCGTTGGGCGAACAGCAACGATTGGCTCTGGCGCGCGTGTTATTGCAGCGCCCGGCCTTGGTGTTTTTGGATGAAGCCACTTCCGCATTGGATGAGGCGGCAGAAGCGTCGCTGTATCAGCTATTGATCGACGAATGCCCGCAGATGGCGGTGGTGAGTATCGGGCATCGCCAGAGTTTGCGGGCCTTCCATTCCCGCGTGCTGCATCTGGCCGATCAGGCGTTGCAGGCGGAATGATGCGGTGCGGAGGCGCCCCTCCGCCGCGCGCCTTGCCTAAATGCCAGGCTGAATGTCAGGCTGAATCTTTCGGTGCGTGTTTTTCGACCGCCGCTTCTGCCATTGGCTGCAGTTCGCCACTGGCCAGCATTTCCAGGGTGATGTCGCAGCCGCCGATCAATTCGCCGTCGATATAAATTTGCGGAAAGGTCGGCCAGTCGCGGTAGCGCGGCAGG
>DYMR01000094.1 GCA_020721485.1 Halothiobacillus neapolitanus
CCATTCAGTCGCCCGCCGTTCACGAGGCGCTGGATCGGCTGGCGGCGGTCGCGGCGACCATTTCCGCGCATGCGCCCGGCGTGACGGTGCTGGTGGATTTGTCCGAATTGCACGGCTATCACTATCAAACCGGGCTGGTCTTTGCCGCGTATGCGCCGGGTTTGGGGCGCGAATTGGCGCGCGGCGGCCGGTACGACGAGATTGGCGCGGTGTTCGGGCGAGCGCGTCCGGCCACGGGCTTTTCGACCGATCTGCGCGAGCTGCTGCGGTTCGCCCCGGAGCCTGAACCGGCACCGGCGCCGGTGTATGCCCCGGCGGATTATCGGGACAGCGGCTTGCGCCAGCGCGTGGCAGAACTGCGCGCGGCCGGCACGCCGGTCATCATGACCACGCAAGCGATTTCTGCGGGCGCTCGCCAATTGGTGCGGGCGGCCGACAACTCTTCCTGGCAGTTAATCGAGAATTCCAATCATGGGTAAAAGTGTGGTCGTCCTCGGCTCCCAATGGGGCGATGAGGGCAAAGGCAAGATCGTCGATCTGTTGACCGAGCGTGCCGAAGCGGTGGTGCGGTTTCAGGGCGGACATAACGCGGGGCATACCCTCGTCATCGGCGGCAAGAAAACCGTGCTGCACCTGATTCCGTCGGGCGTGTTGCGCGACAAGGTGCTGTGCCTGATTGGCAACGGCGTGGTGCTCTCGCCGGATGCCTTGATCGAGGAAATTCGCGGACTGGAAGCCGAGGGCGTGCCCGCGCGGGAGCGCCTGTTGCTTTCCGAGGCCTGCCCCTTGATTCTGCCCTACCATGTGGCGCTCGATCAGGCGCGTGAACTGGCACGCGGGGCGGCCAAAATTGGCACCACGGGGCGCGGGATTGGCCCGGCCTATGAAGACAAGGTGGCGCGACGCGCCATTCGCCTGGAAGACATCTTCCACCGCGAGCGTCTGGCCGCCAAACTGGGCGAAGTGCTGGATTTCCACAACTTCGTTCTGCGGCAGTACTTCAATGCCGATACGGTCGATTTTCAACAAGTGCTCGATCAAGTGTTGGCACAGGCTGAAATTCTGGCTCCGATGGTGGGCGATGTGCCGAGCCGCCTGGTGGCCATGCGACGCGCGGGCGCCAATCTGATGTTTGAAGGCGCGCAAGGCACGCTCTTGGACATTGACCACGGCACCTATCCGTATGTCACCTCATCCAATACCACGGCCGGTGGCGCCTGTACTGGCTCCGGCGTGGGGCCGTTGGAGCTGGACTATGTCCTCGGCATCACCAAGGCCTACACTACCCGCGTCGGCGGGGGCCCTTTCCCGACCGAGCTGGACGACGACATCGGTCAGCACCTGGCGGTCAGGGGGCGCGAAGTGGGCGCCACCACCGGTCGCCCGCGCCGTTGCGGCTGGTTTGATGCGGTTGCGTTGCGCCGCGCGGTCGAAATCAACAGCATCTCCGGCCTGTGCTTGACCAAGCTGGATGTACTCGACGGGATCGAACAGATTCAAATCTGTATCGGCTACGAGCTGGACGGCCAGCCCGTGCAAACCGCGCCGCTCAGCGCAGAGACCTATGCCCGCTGCGTGCCGGTGTACGAAACCATTGCCGGCTGGCAGGAATCGACCCTGGGCGTGCGCGCGTTGGATGGGCTGCCGGCTGCGGCACGGCGGTATATCGAGCGCATCGAGCAGTTGGTCGGCGTGCCGGTGGACATCATTTCGACCGGCCCCGATCGGGATGAAACCATCGTTTTGCGGCACCCCTACGACACCGTTTGATAAAAATCTTCCATCAAGGCTTTATTTTCTAGAAAAATTGCGTAGAATCACGCGCCTTGATTTTCAAATGGCTGCGCCGCCTGGTGGCGGGGTGCAGTCTTTTTAGCGTGACACAGGATCATTTACCTATGGTATCCATCCGTTTAGCCCGTACCGGCGCCAAAAAACGCCCGTTCTACCATGTTGTGGTGACTGATAGCCGCAATGCCCGCGATAGCGGTGCCTACATTGAGCGCGTCGGGTTCTTCAACCCGGTTGCCCGTGGGCAAGAAGTGCGTTTGCAGTTGGATGACGCCCGCGTAACGCATTGGGTGGGCAATGGCGCTCAGCCGAGCGAGCGCGTGGCAGCATTGATTCGTGAAAACCTCAAGCAGGTTGCTGCCGCTGTCTGATTCCGCCGTGAGCGCCGCAGCGCCAGAGTCCCCCATCGTCATTGGTGAGTTGGGGCGGGCGTTCGGCGTGAAGGGCTGGTGCTGGGTGCATTCCCATACCCGGCCATCGGAAGGCATCACGCAGTACCGCCGCTGGTGGGTTCAGCCCAAGCCGGTCGGTTCAGTTCCTCAATGGTTTGAAGTCGCGCGTTTCGCCGACCAAAACAAAGGGCTGATCGTCAAGCTCAAAGGGGTGGAGCAACGCGAAGCGGTAGAGCTGCTGACGGGCGCGAGTCTGTCGATCAGCGTGAATGCCCTGCCGGAACCGCCGGCGGGCGAGTATTACTGGCGCGACTTGATCGGTTGCCAGGTGCAGCATGTCAACGGGCAATCGTTGGGCGTGGTGCGAGAATTGTTGGAGACTGGCGCGAATGATGTGCTGGTCGTCGAAGGGGATCGCGAACGGCTTATTCCGTTCATTCCCGGTGAAGTGCTGGTGTCCATTGAAGTGGATGCTCGGCGCATCGTGGCGGACTGGGATCCGGATTTCTGATCCCGCGCTGAGGGCGTGGCGGAGGCTGGGGTGCAAATCACCGTCGTAACCCTGTTTCCGGAGTTGGTGCGTGCGGTGATGCACAGTGGCATGCCTCGGGTGGCCGAGTCGCAGGGCGCAATGGCGCTGGCGACCGTGAATCCGAGGGACTTCGCCCAAGACCGCCACCGGACGGTCGATGATCGCCCGTTCGGCGGTGGGCCGGGCATGTTGCTCAAGCCGGAAACCTTAGCGGCGGCGATTCGCGCGGCCAAGGCAGAAAATTCGGAGGCAGCCGTTTGGCTGCTCTCCCCGCAGGGCGTGCGACTGGATCGTGATCTGGTCGCCGCCGTGGCAACGCAGCCGGGTTTGATTCTGGTCTGCGGACGGTACGAAGGGGTGGATCAGCGCGTGGTCGATGCGCTGGTCGATCAGGAAGTGTCGATTGGCGACTATGTGCTCTCCGGTGGTGAACTGGGCGCCATGGTGCTGATTGATGCGGTGGTGCGGCGTTTGCCCGGTGTTCTGGGCGATGCAGAATCGGTTGTGCAGGATTCTTTTGAAACGGCGCGACTGGATCACCCGCACTACACCCGTCCGGAGTGCTGGGAAGACCGGGCGGTGCCTGCGGTACTGTTGGGCGGCAATCACCGGGTGATTGAAGCTTGGCGGGCGGGGCAGCGTGGGTTGAATACCGCGCGCCATCGACCGGATTTGTTTTATGGGCAGGGGCTTGATGATCGAGCCCGTGCAGAGTTGACCGCCGCTTGGGCGCCCGAGGCCCTGTGGCAGACGAATGAACCGTAACTGGGTAGGTTATAGATTATGAGCAAGATCATTCAGGCGCTTGAAGCTGAGCAAATGAACCGCGAGATTCCGGCCTTCGCCCCGGGCGATACCGTTGTGGTTCAGGTCAAGGTGAAGGAAGGCGACCGCGAGCGGTTGCAGGCTTTCGAAGGGGTGGTCATCGCCAAGCGGAACCGGGGCATCAACTCTGCGTTCACCGTGCGTAAAATTTCTTACGGCGAAGGCTTGGAGCGCGTATTCCAAACTTACAGCCCGGCCATCGCGACGATTGAAGTCAAGCGTCGGGGCGATGTGCGTCGTGCCAAGCTGTACTACCTGCGTGGCTTGACCGGCAAGAAAGCCCGTATCCGCGAAAAACTCGGCTGATCGACCGCCGCCTGAGCGAAATCCCGTCGAGGATTTTCGCTTATGCACACGATCGCTCTTGAAAAACACCTCTGCATCCCCACGATGCGGAGGTGTTTTTTTATTTTTCTGATTTGCATAGAGGGCGCGCCGCAATGAGCCAAGTCGAAGTCCGTGGCTTTCAAACCGAAGTCAAAGAGCTGTTACAGCTCATGATTCATTCGTTGTATTCCAATCCGGAAATTTTCCTGCGCGAGCTGATTTCCAATGCGTCGGATGCCTGCGACAAATTGCGCTTTGAAGCGGTATCGGATGAAGCCTTGTATGAGGGTGAAGAGTCGCTGCGCATCCAGGTTTCGTTCGATGAAAAGGCCCGCACCGTGACGCTGAGCGACAACGGAATCGGCATGAACCGCGATGAGGTGATTGAGAACATCGGCACCATCGCCCGTTCCGGTACCCGCGCGTTTATCGAAAAATTGGGGCAGGACAAGGCGAAAGATTTATCGCAAATCGGCCAATTCGGGGTGGGCTTTTATTCCGCCTTCATCGTGGCCGAAGAAGTCACGCTCACCACCCGCCGGGCGGGCATGGGCGCCGAGCATGGCGTGCGGTGGGTGTCGCGGGGCGAAGGCGAGTACAGCCTGGAAACCGTGGATTTGCCGACGCGCGGCACCACGATTGAGCTCAAGCTGCGCGAGGATCAAGCGGAGTTTGCCAACGATTGGCGGCTGCGCTCCGTGATTCGCAAATACTCCGATCACATCACCTTCCCGATTGAAATGCTCAAAGCCGCCGCGCCCAGCGAAGACGGCGCCGACACCGCCGTCGTGCCGGAATGGGAGCGGGTCAACGACGCCAAAGCCCTGTGGACGCGCGCGAAAAGCGACATTAGCGATGAGGAATACACCGAGTTCTACAAGCATGTGGGGCACGATTGGGAAGCGCCGCTCGCTTGGTCGCATAACAAGGTGGAAGGCAAAACCGAGTACACCTCGCTGCTGTACCTGCCGGGTCGTGCGCCGTTCGATCTGTGGGATCGGGAAACCAAACAGGGCGTTAAGTTGTATGTCAAACGCGTGTTCATCATGGACGACGCCGACAAACTCATGCCGCGCTACCTGCGTTTTGTGCGGGGCGTGATTGATTCGGCGGATTTGCCGTTGAATGTCTCGCGCGAGATTCTGCAATCCAACCGCATTTTGGACACCATCCGCCAAGGTTCGGTCAAGCGCGTACTGGGGATGCTCGACAGCTTGGCGAAGGATGAAGCGGAGAAATACAGCAAATTCTGGGGTGTTTTTGGTCAGGTACTCAAAGAGGGCGTGGGCGAAGATTTCGCCAACCGGGAACAAATCGCCGGCCTGCTGCGTTTCGCCACCACGCAAAGCGGTAGCGATGACCAAAAAGTTTCGCTCAAGGAAGTGATCGGTCGGATGACCGAGGGACAAGAAGACATCTACTACATCATTGCGGATTCCTACGCGGCGGCACTGGCTTCGCCGCATCTGGAAATCTTCCGCAAGAAGGGGATCGAGGTTCTGCTGCTGTGGGATCGAATCGACGAATGGTTGATGTCGCACCTCAGCGAATTCGATGGCAAGAAATTCAAATCCGTCACCCGCGCAGAACTGGCGCTGGATGAGGAAGCGCAATCCGCAACACCCGAAACCAAGGAAACCGAAGGCGCGCTGGTCGAGCGGCTGAAAAAAGTGTTGGCCGAACAAGTCGATGATGTGCGGCTGTCCAAGCGCTTGGTCGATTCCCCGGCGTGCCTCGTCACCAGCGATGAAGACATGAGCCTGCATCTGCAACGACTGCTCAAAGACATGGGGCAGAACGCGCCGACGGTAAAACCGATTTTGGAAATCAACCCGCAGCATCGCCTGCTGACCCGCGCCGCCGCCGAGGCGGATGACGCGCGGTTTGAGGACTATGCACGGGTGATTTTTGGCCAAGCAGCGCTGGCTGAGGGCGGCCAACTCAACAACGCGGCCGATTTCGTACAGCGGATGAATCGACTACTCGTGTCGTAACCGGCGGCTGAACCCTGCGATCACCGTCCGCTCGCAATCCCCCGTGGCAGCCCCACGGGGGATTTTTTTTGTCGCTCGAATGCACACTGAACTCACACCGAAGTCGCGCGGCGGCGGGCAAGTACCGGCTCGGCGTCGAGGGCGGGCAAGCGCGCATCCAGCCGATCGGCGCTTTCCTTCACCCAGTGCAGCAATTCCAGCCGACCATCGAGGTGTTCGGTAATCGCGGTGCAATGTTCCACCCAATCGCCCGCATTGGCGTAGCACACGCCGTCTACTTCGCGCAGATTCGCGTGGTGGATGTGGCCGCAGACAATCACTTCTGCGGCATTTTCGCGGGCATGCCGAATCGCGGCTTCTTCGAATTTTTCGATGTAGACCCGCGCGTTGGGGACTTGATTCTTAATCGCCAGAGAGAGCGACCAATACCCTTTACCCAATCGGCGGCGCAGGCGATGACTGAGGCGGTTCATCCACATCAGCGCTTCATAGCCGGCATTGCCGATCCATTTGAGCAGGCGATTGTGGCGCACCACGCCATCGAATTCATCCCCGTGCAAAATCAAGGCGCGCCGGCCATCGGCCAGCGTGTGACGAAATTCACGATGCACCTCGACCCCGGCGATTGCCGCGTCCAGATAATCGCGGAAAAACTCATCGTGGTTGCCCGGCACATAAATCACCCGGGTGCCGCTCGCCGCCAATTCCATGAATCGTTGCAGCAGCAGTGTGTTCACCATCGGCCAATGCCAACCGTGGCTGCGCATCTTCCAAATGTCGAACACATCGCCATCTAAAAACAGGAATTCGCAGTCAATGTGCGCCAAAAAATCCAGCAGATACTCGGCGCGGGCATCGCGCGTGCCGAGGTGAATGTCGGAAATGAACACACTGCGGTAACGCAACTTGGCGGTGGGCATGGCAAGGCACTCCTTGAAATCAGTAACGAGCGTGGCTTGCCGCTTTATGCCCGCCCGAAGTGACCGGAGCGTGTCGAAAGAGTGTCAGTTTGTTTGCAAAGATTTGAACGCCATTTGAAGGCGCGGGCTGTTTGACCGTTTGATGGCGAATTGACGGCGGGTTGAATAAAAGTGAGTTAATCAGCAATTCAGAGGATACTTTCCGTGTATTTTGCGTGGTTTTGACGAGAAAACCCGCCGTACACTGTGGAAATACCCCAGCCTTGGAGGCCAAGATGCGCGCCACACTTCTTGCGTTGATTTTGACGGCGTTGATGAGCGCCAGCGGCCTGAGCGGGGCGGCGGATGCGGCGACCCCCGTGCCGGCAGCCACGCCCGCCGCCACCGCGCCGACCAGCCCCGGCGCACGGGTGGAAAACCCGCCGTATCCGGATCCCAAAGTGGTGTTCGATTTCTATTTCGCCCATCCCGATGAAATCAACACCGGGCTGTACTGGATCCGCTCGCTGATTCAACCGCTGATGGATGCCCCCTACAACGAAGCGCCGGAAATGATGAATATCGTCGTCGTCATTCACGGCACGGAAATCGTCACACTGGCGAAAAAGAACGAAGCAAAATACAAAGAAGCGGTCGAACGCATGCGCTACTACCATGATTTAGGCGTGAAATTTCATGTCTGCGGCATGGCGATGCACGATTACGACTACAGCCCCGCCGACATGCAACCCTTCGTCACCATCGTGCCCTCCGCCATGGCCGATTTGGTCGGCCTACAGCAGCAAGGGTATGCGCTCATCATCCCCAAAATCATGAGCAAACATCGCTCGATTGCGGAGATTCGCTGATTGGG
>DYMR01000095.1:0-1866 GCA_020721485.1 Halothiobacillus neapolitanus
CCCTCGAAGGCTACGATCCTTGGCCACATATCGCCGCGCCGGTTGCCGTATAATCGTGAACCAAGTTGTTCTTCAGGAACCACGGGTTCACGACGCCCCCTGAGGGCGGAGGGCGGCGAAACGCCCCCCCTTGAGGCAGAGGGCGGCGAAACACCCTCCCCCCTGAGGGCGGAGGGCAACGAAACACCCTCCCCCTTGAGGGGGGAGGGCGACGAAACACCCTCCCCCTTGAGGGCGGAGGGCGACGAAACACCCTCCCCCTTGAGGGGGGAGGGCTGGGGTGGGGGTGACCAATCCAAAGAATCATTCCTTGGCGTAATCCGTACCCCAGCCCCCACTCCGTGCACGCAGAGGCCGTGTGAATCAGGTTCCTTAAACCTCTACCCCCTAAACCTCTATCCCCTAAACTTATATCTCAAAGGTCGCTGTCATGTCTGGTCTGGTCAGCAGTCACAAATTCATCGAACGGCTCGGCAACGAGCTCAACAACATCGCCCATTTGCTGTTGCTGTTCGTGCTGTGGATCTCGGTGCTGTGGTCGGTGTCCGCCTCGGTCATCGATATTTTGCACAAGGGCACGCCCTCGCTCGACGATCTGCTGCTGTTTTTCATTTATCTCGAAATTCTGGCGATGATCGGCATTTACTTCCAAACCAAACGCATGCCGGTGCGGTTCTTGATTTACATCGCCATCACCGCGTTGACCCGCGTGCTGGTGGTGGATGTGAAGGTGATGGATAACTGGACGATCATCACCTACGCCGGTGCGATTACCGTGCTGGCGCTCGCCGTACTGGTCATCAAATTCAGCTCGGCCAAATTCCCCGGCGGCTCGCCGGATGCGTCATGAAAATCAGCCTCATCGCCGCGCTGACCCGAAATCAAGTCATCGGCCGGAACAACACCCTGCCGTGGTATTTGCCCGCCGATCTGGCGCGCTTCAAGCGCATCACCCTCGGCAAGCCAATCATCATGGGGCGCAAAACCTTTGAGTCCATCGGCAAACCCTTGCCGGGGCGGCACAACATCGTCATCAGCCGTAATCTCGATTTTCACTGCCCCGGCGTCACCGTCGCCCACGGCTTGGATGATGCGCTGGAAGCCGCCGGCGATGTGCCCGAAGTGATGGTCATCGGCGGCGCCAACATCTATTACCAATTCATGCCGCGCGCGGACTGGCTGTATTTCACCCTCGTCCACACCCGCATCGACGATGGCGACGCCTTCTTTCCCGCCTACAATCGGCGCGATTGGCGCTTGGTGCTCGAAGAACACCACCCGGCCGATACGCACAACCCCACGCCCTACAGCTTCATGACTTGGCAGCGCATCACCAACCAGCCCATTTGCGGCTAGTCATTCAAGTGTCATAAGATGATTTCACGGCGGGTCCTATCGCCCGCCGGGGGAGACTGCCATGATCGATCTACGCGACGACTTCAATTACCAACCCGAACTGATTGCCAAAATGTGCCGCATCTACGCCGTGCTGCACGCCCAGCGCTACACCTATGCCAGCCTGCTGGCTTTGGCCGGTGGCGCGTTTTTGATGCAGTGGTCGCCCATGGCGGTCAACCCCACCGTGGCGGGGTATCCGTGGCTGGGTCTGCCGGTTTTGATCGCCGCACTCTGGCTGCTGGTCACCCCGTTGGCCTTGATCGCCAAAACCCTCACCCTGCCGGTGCGTTGGCAGGCCGAGTTTTTGTCGTTTCGGGATTTGAGTTGGATGCGTGCGATGACCGATCGTCATCCTTCGCTGCAACCGCAGGCGGCACCGTTTTTGGATTCACACCAGCCGGTGCCGATGGATGCCTTACGGCAATTTTGGCCGGGGCTGATTCGGCTCGAAGAGCAGAATCAAACACC
>DYMR01000095.1:1966-7487 GCA_020721485.1 Halothiobacillus neapolitanus
GATTCCAGCACCACAAACGCCAGCGCATGCTGGCGTTCATCACTCACGGACAAATGCGCGGTGCTCGCGCCCAAAGCCTGCAATCGGTGTTGCGCGGCGCCGCTGAACACCAGTTGCGGTGCGCCCAACGGCGAATGCACGGTTTGAATATCCGTCAAGGCAATACCGCCGCGAAAGCCCGTGCCGAGGGCTTTGGCAGCGGCTTCTTTTGCCGCAAACCGTTTGGCCAGCCAAGCCGACCGCGCCGGCAACCCCACGGCGGGCAGCGCCGCGCGTTCATCTGCGCCCAAAATGCGCTCCAGCAACCGCTCGCCGTGGCGCTCTAACGCCCGCGCCATGCGGGCGATTTCGACCAAATCCGTCCCCACGCCGACAATCATGGCTGCCCCGCTCAGCGACGCGCCCGATCACGCGCCGCGTGCATCAGTTGCTTCATCTCCGCCACCGCCGCCGGTAAGCCGACAAACACCGCCCGCGCGATGATCGCGTGGCCAATGTTGAGTTCTTCAATCTGCGGGATGGCGGCGATTGCTTGCACATTGTGATAGTGCAACCCGTGCCCGGCATTGACCTGCAAACCCACATCCGCCGCATCTTGGGCGCAGGTGATGATGTCGTGCAGGATGCGGGCTTGGGTCGCATCATCGGCGGCATCGGCGTAATGCCCGGTATGCAGCTCGATCACTGGCGCTTCGCAGGCCACGGCGGCGTCGATTTGCCGAGGATCCGGGTCAATGAATAACGACACCCGAATGCCCGCCGACTTCAACCGATCGCAGGCGGCATGAATGCGTTCAATCTGTCCGGCGACATCCAAACCGCCCTCGGTGGTCAGCTCCTCACGGCGCTCAGGCACCAAGCAGCAATCCTGAGGCTTCACCCGGCAGGCGAACTCGATCATCTCGTCCGTCACCGCCATTTCGAGATTCATGCGGGTTTGCAGCAATCCTCGCAGGTGCAACACATCCGCATCCTGAATGTGCCGCCGATCTTCCCGCAGATGCAGGGTGATGCTGTCAGCGCCCGCTTGCTCGGCCATCAACGCCGCATGCACCGGGTCTGGGTAGCGCGTGCCCCGCGCTTGGCGCAGCGTGGCCACATGGTCGATATTCAGCCCCAACAGGGGGTGGTCTGCCGTCACACGGTTGGTCATTTCAGTGGCTCCTCTTGAGCAGGATGTTGAAAAACGACCTGTTAGGCCGGTGTTGAAGCCGCCGGACGCCACAGACGCCGACTATGAAAAGGCGCGGTACCCACCACGGGCACCAACAGCCGATGCAGCAGCGCTTGCGCCGCCTTGCGATCCGCCGCATCTTGCTGGGGTTGATGCTCGGCCAGCGCGCGCAACACCCGCCCCGCGATGCGCTGCCCGACGGGCGGAGAAGGGATCGTCTGCACCGTCGAAATCGCGGCCACGATGCCCTGTTCCGGCCACACTTGATACACCCGCTCCGGATCGATCGGCTCGCCGGTATCCGCCGTGTGTCGCCAATCAAAATCCAGCCCCATGGCCGCCAGCAAGCCGCGCTCGAACCGCCGCAGCGGCACCTCCAACGGGGCATGCGCCGCGCACAACGCCGACAAGGCCGCCGCATACTCCTGAAACAGAGCCGGCAGCGGTTCATCCGGGTGCAAGGCGCGCAACAACAGTTCGTTGAAATAAAAGCCGACCGCCAGCGCCTGGCCCTGCAACCAGCAGCCGCTCACGCCCGCCCAGGCCAGCGGCTCCATCGGTTGCGCCACCGGCAAACCGCCCCGCCCCGCCCGACCTATCGACATGGGCAGAAACGGGCTGGGTCGCCCCGCCGCGCCTTTGCTGCCCCGCCGAATACCCCGCTGGCAGGTGGTGATTCGCCCCCAGTCCTCGGTCAGCCAATCCACCAACAGGCTGGTTTCGCGCCACGGTCGGCTGTGTAAAACAAACGCACGGGAGGGGGCAGCAGCGTCAGCCACGATTATTCAGACAAGTGGTATCCGAGCGACTGAACGGCGCGCTCATCGTCCGCCCAGTCTTCGCGCACCTTCACCCACAGGCGCAGCATCACCGATCGTTCGATCAGGCGTTCGATGTCCTGGCGCGCCATCACGCCAATTTCTTTCAGCTTGGCGCCCGCGCGGCCAATGACGATGCCCTTTTGGCTCTCGCGGGCGACATAAATTACGCTGTCGATCTCCACCCGCTCCGCCGTTTCGGCGTAGCGTTCAATCAAGACCGTGGTTTTGTACGGCAGCTCGTCGTGCAATAGACGGGCGAGCTTTTCGCGGATGATTTCCGCCACCATGAACCGGGTGGTGACGGTGGTAATTTCATCGGGCGAAAATACCGGTTCGCCTTCGGGTAGCTGGGCGAAAATCAACGACAGCAAGCCATCGAAACCGCGATCGCGCCGTGCCGACACGGGGTACAGCGCCACGAAATCATGCCGTGCCTGCATGTCGGTCAAAAACGGCAGGAGCGCGGCTTTATCCGTCACCAAATCGACTTTATTGATGATGAGGATCGTCGGCAATTTGGCATCGCGCACCAAGGCCAACACCGCCGCATCCTCTTCGGTAAACCGGCCGGCCTGAACCACCAGCAACACCAGATCGACCCCGTCAAACCCGCTGCGCGCCGTGCGATTCAACTGACGATTGAGCGCATCGCGCCCGCCGCCCTGATGAATGCCGGGGGTATCGACGAACACGACCTGCCCCCGCTCATCGGTAAAAATGCCGGTGATGCGGTGGCGCGTGGTTTGCGGCTTGGGGGAAGTGATGCTGATTTTCTGCCCGACCAAGCGGTTCAGCAGACTGGATTTCCCGACATTGGGGCGCCCCATGATGGCGACTTGTCCAAAGCGAGACGCATCACTCAGTGTCGATGGATGGCTCATTCGACCGCACCATCCAGCGGTTCCGCCGCGCCCGTCAACCGCGCCAACATGCGCTCGGCGGCCGATTGTTCGGCCTTGCGGCGCGAACTGCCGCGCCCCACCGTTTCTGCCGAACGATCCGGCAAACGGCAGGTCACTTCAAACACCTGTTGATGCGCCTGCCCCCAAGTGCCGGTCACTTCATAGGTGGGTAAGTCGCGGCGTTCGGCCTGCAACCATTCCTGCAAGCGGGTTTTCGGATCTTTCAGGCTGGCGGCATCGGGCAAATTGGCCAACAGCGGCTCGAACAGCCGCCCCAAAACCGCCTTTGCGGCCTCGAAACCCTGATCGAGATACACCGCGCCGATGGCGGCCTCCAGCGCATCCGCCAGAATCGAATCCCGCCGAAAGCCGCCGCTCTTCAATTCGCCGGAACCGAGAACGAGGTAATCCCCCAAATTGATCGAGCGGGCGATGCGCGCGAGGCTTTCTTCGCGCACCAAACTCGCCCGCCAGCGGGACAATTCGCCTTCGCTGGCCGCCGAGTGCAGGGCATACAGCCGATCCGCAATCACTAAATTGAGGATGGCGTCGCCCAGAAACTCCAACCGTTCGTTATTGCAATTTCCAGCCGAACGGTGCCGAACCGCCATGTCGAGCAGTTGCGGATTTTGGAACTGGATCCCAAGCTGCTGCGCCAGTTTGGCCGGCGCAGCCACGATCGAGGCGGCGGGCTTAAGGGCTGACATCCACTTGATGTTCAAACGCGGCCACTACCGAGAGGTTGCCGACAATGTCGGCGCGGCCATCGTAGTTGTAGGTCACTCGCAGACCATTGCCGAAGGGGGCAATTTTGAAGTCTTTGGAAGTAATGCTGTCGATTTCGTTGATATCCAACTGCTTATCGACGGTGGATCGAATCGCTTGCGCATCCCCGTGAAAAGTCTTCAACTGATTAAAAATGCTGGTGATTTTTTGATCTCTGAGGTACAGCGGCACCACTTTCATCAGCAAAATGGCGATGAAAAACGCCACAAAGGCGTAAATAATCAGGCCGACTAAGGTCAGGCCGGCCTGACGACGAAACAGGTGAAAACGGGGGGGCATCATGCAAAGTTCCTCTGTCCATTTAATGAGTAGTTAAGTGATCGCCCGTGGCTCAGTGAATGCCACGGCCAATGCGACTGGCGTCAAATTTGCCGTCTTTCCAGTCCCAATGCAACCAAATGATAAACGCTTTGCCGACCAAATTCTGTTCCGGCACAAAACCCCAGTAGCGGCTGTCGTTGCTGTTGTCGCGATTATCGCCCATCGCGAAGTAGCTGTGCGGCGGCACCACCCATTCGCCATCGCGGGTGTAGCCGTCTTTTTCAAACAACACCTGATGCTTCAAGCCCATTAAATCTTCTTGAAACACCCCGGCACCCGCCATGCGCATGCCGTCATCGCCGGGGTAAACGCCCTCGAATACTTCGGGTTGCAGCACGCCATTGATCCAGAGCTTATTGCCGACCACGCGAATGTGATCGCCCGGCAAGCCAATGATTCGTTTGATGTAATCCACTTTGGGATCATTCGGGTAGCGGAACACCACCACATCGCCGCGCTGCGGTTCGCCAATCGGCAGAATTTTGGTATCCAGCACCGGCAAACGCAGGCCATAGCTGAATTTATTCACCAAAATAAAATCCCCGACCAGCAGGGTCGGCATCATCGAACCGGAGGGAATGCGGAACGGCTCGGCGATGAAGGAGCGCACCACCAGCACCACCAGCAACACGGGGAAAAAGGATCGGGCGTAATCGACCAGCAGCGGTTCGTGCACCACCACCGGGGCGTCGCTCACCTGCCCCGTCGCCGCCCGACGGGTGCGCGCGGGCTTGAACACGAGGCTATCGGTCAACCAAATCAAGCCAGAAACCAGGGTGCCGAGCACCAAGAGCAGTGTGAAATCCATACCGTCGCCTTCGCGTGAGGGGTTATTTGTTGTCCATTTTCAAGACCGCGAGGAAGGCTTCCTGCGGGACTTCAACTTGGCCGATTTGTTTCATGCGCTTCTTGCCCTTTTTCTGTTTATCCAAGAGCTTGCGTTTGCGCGACACATCGCCGCCATAGCATTTGGCGAGCACATTTTTTCGCAGCGCCTTGACGGTCGATCGGGCAATAATTTTTGCGCCGATGGCCGCCTGCACCGCGACTTCGAACATTTGTTGCGGAATCAGTTCCTTGAGTTTTTCCGCCAAATCCCGCCCACGGGCTTGGGAAATGCTGCGGTGCACGATCAAGGACAACGCATCGACGATTTCGCCGTTGATGAGCATGTCCATTTTGACCAGATCCGCCGGCTCGAACCGCACGAACTTGTAATCGAACGAGGCGTACCCTCGGCTGATGGATTTGAGGCGATCGAAGAAATCAAGCACCACTTCGCCCAGCGGCAATTCGAACACGAGGGTGACTTGTTGGCCGGCGTAACTCAAATTCTTTTGTACGCCGCGTTTTTCGATGCATAAACCGATCACTGCGCCCACATATTCATCCGGGCAGAAAATACTCGCCTCGATGATAGGTTCGCGCAATTCTTTGATATTGCTCGGATTCGGCAACTGTGCCGGGTTATGAATTCGGTAGGCCGTGTCGCCCGCCGTTTCCCGCACCCCATACAC
>DYMR01000096.1 GCA_020721485.1 Halothiobacillus neapolitanus
CCGCGCGCGCCGAGGCCGAAACGCCGATAAGCGCGCCAAATCCGCTCCCAAACTGACCGGGTTACAACTGGAATACAGCACCCAGCGGGTGCGGGCGGCATTGATCGCCGCGCACAGCGGCGCACCCAGCCCCCGGCGAGGCGGATTGACGATCACGCAGTCCGGCCAGTGCGTTTGCCCACTGCTGAACGCATCGGCAGGCAGCGCCTGAAATGCAATCCGCGACAAGCCCAGCGCCGCCGCCGATTGCTGCGCGCTCTCGATGGCTTCCGGCGAAATCTCAATGCCGGTAATCGCCCCGCGCACGCCCGGCGCGCAAAACAGGGCGAATCCGCCGACCCCGCAAAACAAATCCCACAACGACTCCGGCGCGCAGGCCGCCACCCAATCGCGGGCGGTGGCGTACAGCGCGGCGGCGACCGCCGTATTGGTTTGGAAAAAACTGCGCGGACGCAAATACAGCGGCACGCCCGCCACCCACACCGTCAACGCCGCTTGCCCACCCAAAGGAATTTCCTCCGCGCCTTCGACAATCGCTTGCGGCACCGGCTGGATGTTGGCGGAAATCACGGCAAGCGACGGCATCATCGCCTGCAACGACGGCAGCGCCGCCCGCACACGCGGCAGCCATTGGGTTGAACGGAGCACGAAACGCAGCATCAGCGCATCGGTGGTTTGATCGTGCGTGAGCAGCACGAATTTAAGCTCGCCGCGCCGCCGCACAATGTCATACGGCGGCAGGGCGAGGGGTTGAATGAAGTCCTTGATCGGCGCGAACGCCGCCCGCAGCGCGGCCGGATACAGCGGGCAATCACTTAAATCCTGCCCCCGCCCGGCGGCATCGACAATGCCCAACACCGGCGCCGCAGCGGTGCCCGTCACCACCATTTTCGCCTTATTGCGAAAACCGACCTCGGCGCTCGCCACCGGCGGCAACCAGTCCAACTCGGGATACGCGGCTAAGGCCGTTTGGCAGGCGCGATGCTTGGCCTGAAGCTGCTCGGCATACGGCACCGCCCAATGGATACAGGAACGGCACTGACCGGCGGCGAAATAGACACAGTCTGTCACCGACGAATAACCCCATGATTTATTAAAACATCTGCCCCAGATTGGGGTTGGTTAGAACCGGGCGGGGCTAGACTCTTCACCCATCCCCTTGAGAGAAGATGACCAGACTCTTTGCCCCCTTGAGAGGAGATGACCGGACTCTTTGCCCCCTCCCCCTTGAGGGGGGAGGGCTGGGGTGGGGGTGAAAATCTTAGAATAACCCCTTAATTCTAATCTCCCCTCGCCCCAACCCCTCCCCCTTGAGGGGAGATGACCGGACTCTGTGCCCCCTCCCCCTTGAGAGGAGATGATTGGACTCTTTGCCCCCTCCCCCTTGAGGGGGGAGGGCTGGGGTGGGGGTGAAAATTTTAGAGTAACCCCTTAATTCCTCTCCCCCTTCTCATCTCCCCAACCTCTCCCACCAAGAGAGTGCGATTCAACCAGAGTGAACCTCAAGAACCCCAAAAACCTCTGGAACCTCGAATCAAATCCGCTCAATCGCCAAGCCGAGCCCGCGCAGCTCTTCTTCTTTCGATGGCCCCGCCAGCACGCCAATCGAGGCGGTGTCCGGCTTCAGGTAGGTTTCGGCCACGCGCTGCAAATCCGCCCCGGTCACGGCCAGAATCTGTGCCCGCATCGCCCGCAAACGCTCCGGCGTGCGGCCATGCAGTCCGTCCAAGAACACCCTTTTCGCCTCGCCCGCCGGTGAACCGGGTTTGTCGATGCCGGAAATCACGCCGAAGATGGCCTCATCGACCGTGCGACCGTCATGCGCCGTCGAGAGCAACCAGTCGATGCTGCGGTCAAAATCCGCCAGCGTGTCCGTTAAACGCGGATCACGGTAGGAGTAGAAACGGAAGCTCGCGGATTCCGCATCGTAGCCCGCGCCGCCGCCGTAGGCGCCGCCCTGCTCGCGAATCGCCCGATGCAAATATCCGTTGCGCAAAAAGCCGCCCAGCACCGACAAGGCCGCCGCATCGTCGTGCGCCGACGGCACGGCCGCGTGTGCTTTCGCGCAGTAATTGACCGCCAAATTCCCGAGCCAGGCCTCACGCACGGGTTCATGCACGCGCCCCAAATGGAACGGCGTGACCGCCGCGCCGTGGCGCATGACCGGCGCGAGCGCGGTTTCCATGGCGGGAAAATGCCGCGCCTCCCCGACAATGTTGTAGCGCCGCAAGCCGCCCTTGAGCTTGGCGTGCAACCGCGCAAGCCGCTCGGCCACATCCTTCAGCGCAGTGGCCGATTCCAGCCCATCATCCATCGCCTTCAAGCGCCGCACGCCGGCCACACCGCCGGACTGATGCGTCAGCCGCGCGCGCGCGCTCATGCCGCTGGATGCCAGATTCATCGCGTGGACATGGCCGGAACCGGCAATGCCTTGCTCGCTGCGAAAGCGCATTTGGCTGATTAAATCGCGCAGGCGATCGGTTTCGTCAAACCGCACCGCGTCGAGCGTTTCGTGGAACAAGTCCACCAGCGCCGAGGTGTTGCGTGCCAAGGCCTTGCCGCCAAAAATCAAATAGCCGGTGAGTTGATGCGGATCGTCCAACTCGGGGCGAATCGAGCTGCGCACCCCCAGCCCGCCGGTGTGCGCCGCCACGGCTTCCGCCATTTGCAGATAGTCGCGTTCACCGACGCCCAACTCGGTCAGCACGCTGGTGTACAGCGGCAACAGATCGAGCTCATCGTGCGTGAGCGCGGGCAAATCAATCGCGGCTTGCAGATACACGAGGCCGTTGGTGCTCTGATCGAACCAATGCTGCGACACCGGCTGCGCCAGTACCTTGGCCGGCTGAGGGAATTGAATATCGTCGGGAATATCCGCGCGGGTCACGGTGGGCAGAATGCTCACATCGTCCTCTTCCGCCTGCCGCGCGGCCAAAGCGGCCGCCTGTTCGACAATTGCTTGCGCGCGACTCGGATCGAGCGCCGCGTGCATCGCATCCAACCGCGCGCGCTCAGCCGCCGCCTTGACCGCCGTCAAGCCGGTATCCGGCGCCAGCACCACCCGCACGCGATGCGGGTTATCCAACAACAAACGCTGCACCAAGCCGGGAATGAAGGCGGGGTCTGCCGCCTTCGCACGAAGCCGCGCGAGCGCGGGCTCCAAATCCAGCACGGCGATGGGGTCGCCTTCATGAATCGCCGCCGGCAGGCCGTGCAAAATCAACTGCAAGCCATACGGGAAGCCATCGCCCGTGACTTCGCGCTGCGACAGCTCGATTTGGTGCAACACGGCTTCGATCATCTCCGCCGGTGCGCCCTCGGTGGCGACGGCGCGCAGGGTATCGAGCACCAGCGCTTCAATCGCCTCGGCACGATCCGGTTCCGCCCCTTCCAAACCGGCCACGAACACCATCTGCCGCTGGGAATCTTCCAAGCCCAGCAAGGGGCTCGGCGCGCCGCCCAAATCGGTGGTTTCCAGCGCGCGCTGCAAGGGCGAGGCACTGTTTTCGAGCAACACGCCTTCGAGCAATTGCGCTTCTAATTTGGCATCTAAATCCGTGCTTTCTCCGAGCAGCCAGCCGAGCACCACATGGGTTTTTTCCGCCGCATCCGGCTCATCGAGCGCGTAGGTATCCGCCACCGTAACGGGCGTGGGCAGGACCACTTCCAGCGGCACGGCGGAATTCGGGTCGATTTTTTGGAATCGCGCCAAGGCTTGATCGTGCATCCGCGCCTGCAACTCGGCGGCGGGCAGGTTGCCGTAGGTCATAAACACGGCATTCGACGGGTGATAAAACCGCTGATAAAACGCCTTCAATTCCGCGTAGCTGAGGTTGGGAATATCGACCGGCTCGCCGCCCGAATTATGGTGGTAGGTGGTGGTGGGGAACATCGTGCGGGTAAGGGTTTGCCACAGCACGGAGGACGGATTGCTCATCGCGCCCTTCATTTCGTTGAACACCACGCCTTTGAAGGTGAGCGGCGTGCTCGGATCATCGGCCTGTTCGAACTCCACCCGATGCCCTTCTTGGCAGAAATCCCGCTCATCGAGCCGCGAGAAAAACACCGCATCCAGATACACATCGAGCAGGTTATAGAAATCTTTCACATTGACCGAGGCGAAGGGATACGCCGTCCAATCGCTCGCGGTAAACGCGTTCATGAAGGTATTGAGCGACCGGCGAATCATCATGAAAAACGGGTCGCGCACCGGATATTTTTCCGAACCACACAGCACGGTGTGTTCCAGAATGTGCGCCACCCCGGTCGAGTCGTCTGGCACGGTGCGCAAGCCCACCAAAAACGCATTCTGCGGATCATCCGCCGCCAAGTGGAAATGCCGAGCGCCGGTGCCCTCGTGCAGATATTCCTGCACCGTCAAATTCAGCGCCTCGATGGGTTGGGCGCGAACAAAACGAAAGGCCGGATGGGGGGCGGATACGGCGGTCATGACGGGGCTCTCACTACTGCGAATCAAGGCGCAGGAGTGTAGCGCACTCTGGCGATATGAATCGGCTTCGACACGCGAAGAAAATACCCGCTATATTGCGCTTGGCTTGCTGCATGATTGGGCAGGCGTTCAATGCAAGGAACCGCCGCGTGAAATCGCCCCACTCGACACCGCTGACCGACACCATCATTCGGTTTTTCGCCCGGCAGCGCCGTTTGGATGTGCTGTTGGTGCTGCCGGTGCTGGTGATGCTGGTTTGGATTGGCTTCAGCGAATGGCAGCAATACCGCCAAGTGAGCCTGCAAATCGCGCAGAACGCGCACCGCGCTGCCGCAAACTATGCCGACCGCATCGCCAACCGCCTGCACACGCAATTCATCGAGCTGGAATTCATCGGCGTCAGCCTGTTGTCGAGCGAGGCCGATTTAAGCCACCCCGCCGAACACACCCAAGAAGCGCTGCGCCGCTTCATGCACATTCACCCGGACTTTTTCGCGCTGAATGTGCAATCGGCCGATGGCAGCCGAATCATTTGGTCCACGCTGACGCAGAGCAACACCCCCATCGTCGCGCAGGATGAATTCAGCCCCATTGCCAGCAAACCCACCTTCTTGATCGGCCAAGCGCGCTACGCCCAGCGCTTTGACGGCTATTTTCTGGCCATGCGCTATGTGGTGCACGACAAATCGGGTAAGCCGTCGTTCATGGTCGGCTCGCCGTTCAAACTGGATCGCCTGTTCGCCTTCGACATCAAAGAAGTGCCATGGGCATTTACCTTGATCGACCAGCGAAACCATCAAGCGATTGGCCAGTGGCGCGAAGGCGAAGTCCGCTTCGACCATGTTGCAACGCCCGATGCCACCATTCCGCCCGTGCCGGTGGGCGAATATCCCTTCATGGTGGAGGTCAGCGGTGCGCGGCATTTGGCGTGGCAAACCTATATTGCCGTGGCCTGGCAGCACTGGATTTTGGAAGTCAGCCTGTTGGCGCTGCTCGCCTTCATTTTGCTGATGACGCGGCAACTGTTGCGCGAACGGCAGCGCGAAACGGCGCGGGTGCAAACCCTATCGAACCTCAACCGCATGCACGCGGAAATTAACCACCTGTTCGCCACGCGCACCGATGAAACCGGCGTGATGCAGCAAATTTGCGAGCTCGGCATCAATTACGGCGGCATCGACCTGATCTGGATTGGCCGCCCGAATGACCAGGGCGATTTCGAGTTTCTCGGCGCGGCGGGCAAAACCCACTATCTCGATGGCCTGTCGCTGTCGCTCAAACCTGGCACCCCCGCCAGCGACGGCTTTTGCGCCCAAACCTGGCGCGAAGGGCGGGTGGCCTACAGCATCGACCCGCAAATTTCCCCATTTCCCCCGGCGTGGCGGGCGCGGGCAGAAGCGCACGGCCTGAATGCCTTGGCCAGCGTGCCGATCCGCCGAGGCAATGTCCCGTGGGCGGTGATGGCGATCTACCACCACGACCCGCTGGCCTTTTTTAATCGGTCGCACTGGTTCGAAGACCTCGCCAATGACCTGTCGCGCGGGCTGGATCGGATCGACCTCTGGCAACACGCGCAGCGCACCAACGCCTTCAACCAAGCGATTTTGGACAACTCCGCCGGCGGCATCATGCTGCTCAAGGCACGCGTGATTCGGTTCGCCAATCGCCGCTTGGCAGAGATGATCGGCGCGCCGAATGCCGACGCGCTGATCGGCCGCCGCACGCGGGATTTTTACACCCACCCGGAGGCGCAAAACACGCTGCTGGGACAGATTCAAACCAACTTCGCTCGGGGCGAACAGGTGCGATTCGAGGCCGAATTTACCCGCATGGATACCGGCGAGGTCCGCTGGTTCGGCTTGGTGGGGCTGCCGTTTCCCGCTGGTGAATTTGACGAAACCTGGACCGTCACCGACATCACCGAGCAAAAACGCAGCCAAGAGCAGCGGTTGCTGCTGGCCTCCGCCCTCACCGCGATTCAAGAAGGCGTGGCCATCACCGACCGCAACCAGCGCATCGTGTTCCTGAACGACGCCTGCACCCGCATGACCGGCTTTACGCTCGACGAAGTGCGCGGCCAACCGCTCTGCCATGTGTTCACCGGCAATCTGGATGCCGAAACCAAAATCAGCGACCTTCAACAAGCGCTCAACCAAGGCATGGCGTATCAAGGGCAGCGGCAAATTCGCCACCGCGACGGGCGCAAACTTTGGGGGCTCGTCACCCTCAACCCCGTGCGGGATGCCGAGCAGCGCATCACCCACTTCGTCAGCGTGCTGCGCGACATCACCGCCCTGCATGAACTCAATCGGCAACTGGAATACCAATCGCTGCACGACCCGCTCACCCGCCTGCCCAATCGCCGCGCGCTGGAACAAGAACTCGCGCAGCGGATCGAGGCCGCCCGACTTGGGCGCGAACGGCTCGCGGTCGGCATGATTGACCTGGACGACTTCAAACCCGTCAACGACACCTTTGGGCACGAAGCCGGCGACCGGCTACTCATCAACCTAGCCGAACGCCTGCGGCAACGGCTGCGCGAAGGCGATTTACTCGCCCGACTCGGCGGCGATGAATTCGTCGTATTGCTGAGCCATATCGAGCCAGATGAACAAAGCCTACCGACCATCCTCAACCGACTGTACAGCGCGATTGCTGACGAATTCGAACTGGGCGAACGCCAGCAAGCCCAAGTCGGCATGAGCCTTGGGCTGGCGCTCTACCCCGAAGATGGTGCCACCGGCGACACCCTGCTGCGCCGCGCCGATGCCGCCCTGTACGAAGCCAAACGCGGCAAAGGCAGCGCCCGTTCGTGGTGGGTGCGCTGGCGCGATCGGGTGGATTGAACCGACATCATGAACAAACAGGCTTTTGAAGAGCACGGAGTAGGACGAAGTGAGTTCTAACAGGCTGTTGATGTCAAGTCCCGCACGATTACTCGGTCTTTTATAAACCAAACCCAGCTGAGCG
>DYMR01000097.1:0-5575 GCA_020721485.1 Halothiobacillus neapolitanus
TCGCCGGGGGTAACGCGGTATTGCTTACCGCCGGTGACTACTACTGCGTACATGTGTTCAACCTTTGTTCGAGGTGCCCGCGCCGGGCGGGGAAACCGCTGGCGTGGTAATCAGTATGAAAAGGCACCGCATGTTAGCGATGATGCGGGCACGGGTCAAGCTTTGCCTGAGATTTGCGCGGGATTTCGCGTCGGCATGATTACAACACGACTTGCGCGCCCATCTCCACCACCGCATTGGGCGGGATGTTGAAGTAGCTGACCACGCTGCCGGCGTTGCGGAACATGCCGATAAAGAGTTTTTTACGCCACTGCGGCATGTGTCCTTCGTTGCCGGGAATCAGGGTTTCTCGGCCAATGAAGTAGGAGGTGTGCATCGGTTCCAGCCGCAGGTAGCTGGCATTCAGCAGGGTGAGCGCGCGGGGGATGTCCGGTTCGTCTTTGAAGCCGAAGGTGACGGTAATGCGGTGGAATTGGTTGGGCAGCGCTTCGTAGGTTAGGCGCTGGTTGTAGGGGACTTTGGGTACATCGGTGAAGCGCACGGAGAGAATGACCACATCTTCGTGTAACACTTTGTTGTGTTTAAGGTTGTGCAGCAGGGCGTGCGGTACGCCATCCGGGTTGGCGGTGAGGAAAATCGCCACGCCGGGCACGCGGGCGCATTGCTTATCGCAGAAGCCGTTGACGAAGCTGCGCAAATCAATCGCCATGGCTTTCAATTCGGCGCGCAGCAGCCGGCGCCCTTGTTTCCAGGTCATCATCAGCACGAAAATGCCGAGACCGAACAGCAGCGGGAACCAGCCGCCCTCTTCGACTTTGATGAGGTTCGCGCCGAAAAAGGCGAGGTCGATGGTGAGAAAGACCGAAATAAACAGTGCGCCTTTCGCCCAACCCCAGCCCCACAAATGGCTGACCACCACCAGTGACAAAATCGAGGTGATAACCATGGTGCCGGTGACGGCGATGCCGTAGGCCGAGGCGAGGCGCGCGGAGCTGCCAAAGCCGAGGATCAGCGCCAGTACGGCAATCATCAGCACCCAGTTGATGAAGGGAATGTAGATTTGCCCTTGCATGGAATCGGAGGTTTGCAGGGTGTTCATGCGCGGCACATAGCCCAGCAGCATCGCTTGCCGCGTCACCGAAAATGCGCCGGAAATCACGGCCTGCGAGGCAATGATGGTGGCGAGCGTGGCCAGCGTGATCAGCGGGTAGAGCGCCCAGTTCGGGGCAAGGCGGAAGAACGGGTTGGTGATGTCTTCCGGATGGGCGAGCAGCAGAGCGCCCTGCCCGAAATAATTCAGCAGTAAAGACGGCAGCACCAGGCCGAACCACGCGACTTGAATCGGCAGGCGGCCAAAGTGCCCCATGTCGGCGTAGAGCGCTTCCGCGCCGGTGAGCACCAGCACGACGCCGCCCAAGGACAAAAAGCCGGTCCACGGGGCTTCCTGCATCAAATGCACGGCATGAATGGGATTGACCGCCGCCAGAATGCGTGGCTCCATCCAAATGCCGTGGATGCCGAGCCCGCCGAGCACGGCAAACCAGATCAGCATGATCGGGCCGAACAGCTTGCCCACCTTTGCGGTGCCGGTGCGTTGAAACAGAAATAAAGCCCACAAAATGCCGATGGTGATGGGAATGACGAACGGTTTGAGCGAGGCGCTGGCGATTTCCAGCCCTTCCACGGCGGAAAGCACCGAAATGGCGGGGGTGATGACGCTGTCGCCATAGAACAAGGCCGCGCCAAAAATTCCGAGGATGACCGCGCCGGTGCGGAGCCGAGGGTTGCCTTTCAGGGCGCGGGCGGCGAGCGCCATCAGCGCCATGATGCCGCCTTCGCCTTCGTTATCGGCGCGCATCACAAAGGCCACATATTTGATGGAGACGACGATCATCAGCGACCAAAACACCAGCGACAACACGCCAAGGATGTGTTCATCGACTAGGGTGATCGGGTGTTCGACCGAGCTGAAAATAGTGTTCAGGCTGTACAGCGGACTGGTGCCGATGTCGCCGTAGACAATGCCGGCGGCGGCCATCGCCAGCCCGGCCAGTTGGCGTTTATTGCCGGCTTGTGGGGTCATTGACTGCCGCGCTCCGAGTGGGGCGCATGGGTGGGGCGACCTGCGCGCGGCACGAATTCTGGCAGCGATGCGAAGGCAGTCGGGGTGGTGGTGGGGCGGCGAAACAAGTCGATGGATGGCCAGCAGGCGCCGAAATTGGCAGTGAAATGCTACCGCTAAACCCGCTGCGGGAGAATGGACTTCTCGCCGGGGTTTGCGCCGGTTTGTTGCGGCGGGGCAACGCGCGATGCTCGGGGCGTGTCGGGCGGCGGCATTTTTCGGCGTGCAAACGTGGAAGGGCGCGCTTGACTTATGCACGCGGGCTGTCGATAGTCATGCCATGAAATTCAAACGCCTCATCACCGCGCTGATGCTGCTTTTTGCCGTGTGGATGCCACTCGACAATGCGCTGGCGGCTGCCGTGGTGCAGGGCTGCCCGATGATGACGCCCGCGTTTTCCCAAGGGTGGCAGCGTTTGTGGCGCGAGCCCCCGCCCATGAGCCACTGCACCATGCCGGGCATGAATGGCCGGGCGTCGGATTCTGCCGAGTTGAGCCCCATGATGTATCACGCGCCGGGCGGCACACTGCACTGTAGCTGGTGTTTGCTGCTGGGTTCGCCTGCCTTGCCGATGGCGCCGATGGCGTCTTTATCGGCCACCGACGCCCCCGCGCCGGTATTTCCGCTCTCCGCACGGGTGTCTGCCATCCGTCCTGCCGGGTTGTTCCGCCCACCCATCGTTTGACCCTTCGTTGAATCAATCCGTCCGAAATTTGCCTTGATCGGCGTTTTGGGCGGTGTCTCTGCGTCTGGGGCCGTGTTGCCCTGCGCCAGATTCTTCTTTGAGGGTTGTTGACATGAATTTTTTTCGTCTGACCGCTGCGGTCTGTGCCCTGTGGCTGTCGTGCTGGGGGATGTTGTCGTCCACGGCGCAGGCTGCCGATGCGGTGTTGACCTATTCGGAGGCCATGACCCGCGCAGTGGGCGTGGATCAAAACTTGGCCGCGTTGGCCGAATCGCGCCGCGCCGAGGAACTCTTGGCGCCGACGCAGGCGGAATTGCCCGATCCGGCGCTTTCCGTTGGGCTGCAAAATGTGCCGCTCGATAATTTTTCGATGACCCGCCTGCCGACCACGATGCTCGGGGTGACGCTCAGCCAGACTGTGCCCGCCCCCGCGCTGTTGCGTGCTCGGGCGCAAAAAACCGAGGCGGCAGCCACCACGACCGGGGCGGAACAGGCGCTGGCGGCGCAAACCCTGCGGCGCACGGTGGGCGAGGAGTGGTTGGCGGTGTATGCCGCCGAGCAACGCATCGCGCTGTTGCAGGCCGAGCAAGGGCTGTACGAACGGCTGTCGCAGAGCGCGCAAACGGCCTACAGCGCCGGGCGCGCGGCGGCCAGTGATTGGGTGGGTTTGTCGGTACGCAAGGCCGAGTTGGCCGATCAGATCGAGGCCGCGCAGGGTTCGGCGGCCGAGGCGCGGGCGCGTTTGGCGCGCTGGTTGGGCGCGGCGGCGAATCGCCCCTGGCCGGATCATTTGCCGAACGCCTTGCAGCAAGCGCCTGCGGGGCAGTGGATGGCGCAGCCGGAATTGGCCGTGTTGCAAGGGCGTTTGGCGCAGGCGCGTGCCGGGGTGAACGAGGCCAAGGCCGCGTTTGAGCCAGAGTTTGGCGTGTCCGTGGGTTATGGCATCAACGCGGGCAGCATGCCGAATACCGCGTCGGTTGGCGTGAGCCTGAGTTTGCCGATTTTCACCGGCGCGCGGCAAACCCCGCGATTGGCCGCTGCGCGGGCGCAAGCCGATGCGGCGCAGTTGGCGTTGGATGATCGTGCGGCGCAAATTCACGCCCGCATGCAGGCCGCGCGTGCCGCCGAGGCGAGTTTGAATACCCGTTTATCCACCTATGACCGACGCATTCTGCCGGAGCTGGGGCGGATTGCCGCGCTGGCACAGAACCAGTTCGGGGCGGGCGGCGGGGATTTTTCTGCGGTGATCCAGGCGGAGCAAGCCCTGATCGCGGCGCAGCAGGCGCGGTTGGATTTAACGATCGACCGGGCGCGTTCGCTGCTGCTACTAAACTATTTGTTGGAGCAATTTCCATGAAATCCACCACAAAATTCGCCATGAATTCTTGGTCACGCCCCTTGGCCGCCGCCGGCGTGGTCGCCACGGTTTCGTTTGGCGCCGGGGTATATGTGTTGACCGTGCCCGTTGCGCTGGCCGATGAGTCAGCCAGTGTTCACTCGGCACAGGGGGCGCCGGTTGCGCACGCGGCACCCGCGTCTACCGGGGCGGCGAAGGATGTGACGCTATACACCTGCCCGATGCACCCGCAAATTATCGAAGACCATCCGGGCACTTGCCCGATCTGCGGGATGGATTTGGTGCCGAAATTATTCCCCTCGGGCACGCGGCTGACCGCCGGGCCGGATGCGGGCAAGGTCATGGGCGCGGCGGCGACCGTGCCGGTGGCGCCTCCGGTGTCTGCCGAATCGGCCATGCCTGCCGTGACGGTCGCGCCGCTGACGCTCAAATACATGAATGTGGTCATGGCGCCGGCGACTCTGCGGGCGCTCGCGCCGTCGATTCGCAGCGTGGGCTATGTGGCGCTGGACGAGGATCGGGTGGTGCATGTGCATGCCCGCGCCTCGGGCTGGGTGCGGCAGTTGTCCGCCCGCGCGGTGGGCGATCCGGTCACGCGCGGTCAGGTGTTGTTGTCGTTGTATTCGCCCGAATTGTTGGCGGCGCAAAAAGATTTCGTGGTGGCGGAAAAAAGCGGCATGGGCACGCTGGCCGCCGCCGCGCGCGAACGGCTGCGCTTGCTGGATTTTTCCGATGCACAGATTGCCGCTTTGAGTCGATCCGGCACGCCGCAGGTTTCGGTGCCGATTTTGGCACCGCAGTCCGGCTATTTGAGTGCCTTGAATTTGCGCGAGGGCATGTACATCACCCCCGATCTGGATTTGTTCACGATTGCCGATAACCGCCGCGTGTGGGTGCAAATTGCCGTGCTTGCGCGCGACATGAGCCGCGTGGCCGTGGGGCAAACGGCGACGATGACCATCGACGGGCTGCCGGGCAAATCTTGGACGGGCACGGTGTCGTTCATCTACCCGGAACTTGATCCCAAAACCCGCACCTTGACTGCGCGGGTGGCGTTCGAGAACCCCGATGGCCTGCTCAAACCCAATCAGTTCGCCAATGTGACGATTCACACCACGCCGGCGGATGAGGTGTTGTCGGTACCGAGTTCGGCGGTGATTCCCTCGCCGCATGGCGATCGGGTGGTGGTGAAAACCGCGTCCGGCGCGTTTCGACCGGTGCCGGTCAAGGTCGGGCTGTCTGCCGAAGGCTTCACGCAGATTCTTCAGGGCTTATCGCTCGGGGATTCGGTGGTGGCGTCCGGGCAGTTTTTGCTCGATTCGGAAAGTGCGTTGCAAGCCTCGTTCGAGCGCATGACGGGGCAGGCGGCACCGGCGGATGTGGCCGCGCCTGCGGAGCCGTCGGGTGCGGG
>DYMR01000097.1:5675-7123 GCA_020721485.1 Halothiobacillus neapolitanus
GCGCATTAAGGAGGCCGAATCATGTTGCACAAAGTGATTGAACAGGCCGTGGCCAACCGCGTCTTGGTGCTGTTGCTGGCGGGGATTTTGGCCGTCTTGGGGTGGCAGGCGTATCGCGCCACGCCGCTCGATGCCATCCCTGATTTGTCCGATACCCAAGTCATCATTAAAACGAGTTTTCCCGGTCAATCGCCGCAGGTCGTGCAGGATCAGGTGACTTACCCGCTGACTACGGCGCTGTTGTCCGTGCCCGGCTCGACGGCGGTGCGCGGCTATTCGTTTTATGGCGATTCGTACATTTATGTCACCTTCAAAGACGGCACCGATTTGTATTGGGCGCGTTCGCGGGTGCTGGAATATCTCAATCAGGCGCGGGCAAGCCTGCCGGCGGGGGTGAATCCGCAATTGGGGCCGGATGCCACCGGCGTCGGCTGGGTGTACGAATACGCGCTCACCGATCCCAAAGGCTCGATGAACCTGTCGCAGCTCACCACGCTGCAAAATTTTTTCCTGAAATATCAGTTGCAAACCGTGCCGGGCGTGGCGGAAGTCGCCACCGTGGGCGGCATGGTGCAGGAATACCAAATCGTGGTGGATCCGAATCGGCTGCGCGCCTTCGGGGTGTCGCTGGACGCGCTGCGCCAAGCCGTGGCCGATGCCAACCGCGAAGTCGGCGGCGGCGTGGTGGAACTGGGCGGCGCCGAGTACATGATTATCAGCCGGGGCTACCTCAAATCCATCGCCGACATCGAGCGCATTCCCGTGGGGGTGAATGCCCAAGGCACGCCGGTGCTGGTGCGGGATTTGGCGACGGTGCGCTTGGGGCCGGCGGGGCGGCGCGGCGTGGCCGATCTGAATGGGCAGGGCGAAGTGGTGGGCGGCATCATCGTGATGCGTCAGGGCGAAAACGCCCGCAGCGTGATTACCGCCGTCAAACAAAAGCTCGACCACCTCAGGCCGAGCCTGCCGCAGGGGGTCGAGATTGTGCCGGTGTATGACCGCTCCGGCGTCATCGACCGCGCCGTGGCCACGCTGCAAGACAAACTGCTCGAAGAATTCCTCGTGGTGGCCTTGGTGTGTCTCGTGTTTTTGTGGCATTGGCGTTCGGCCTTGGTCGCGATTGTGAGTTTGCCGCTGGGCGTGCTCACGGCGTTTATCGTGATGCACGCGCAGGGCATCAACGCCAACATCATGTCGCTGGGCGGTATTGCGATTGCGATTGGCGCGATGGTCGATGCGGCGATTGTGTTGATCGAAAACCTGCACCGGCATTTAAGCGATCATCAGCGCGCGCATGGCGTGCCCGCCGAAGGGGCTGCGCACTGGCAATTGGTGGTGAAAAGCAGTCAGGAAGTGGGGCCGGCGCTGTTTTTTTCCTTATTGATTATCACGCTATCGTTTGTGCCGGTGTTCACCCTGCAAGCGCAGGAAGGGCGCATGTTCGCGCC
>DYMR01000002.1:0-2179 GCA_020721485.1 Halothiobacillus neapolitanus
AAGCCGAAGCCCAAATACTGCCGCCCTTTTGCAGCCACCGTGACTGCGCGGGTCAGGCTTTGTCCATCATGGGTGGCGACGAGGGTGTAACTGCCGGGTTTGAGATCGGCTAAAAATTTCGGCCCATTGGCGGTGGTGCTCAACAGCGTGTCGCCTTTGGCGTCTTTGATGACGACGGCCACATCGGCCACGAAGGAACCGCCTTGTGCCACGGCAAAGGTGGCGTGCACATTGAATTCGTGACCATGTTGCGCCAGCCAGCCGCGTTCTTCGATGCCGATGCCGCCGGAAACATAGCGAATGCCGTGTTCGGTTTTTGGCGTTAACGCGCCGGCAGCGATTTCCCCCGGCGTTAACGATTGAATGGTGGGCTGTTCATTATCGGCATTGGCCGCAAACACGGTGCCCGACGCCCACAGGCTGCCGCCCAGCGCCAAAGCGATCAGCATGGATGGATGGATGCTTGAACGATTCATGGAAGTGCTCCTTGTAGCTCAATGGATGCCAAGGTAGGAGCGGCCGGACATGGCAGAAGTTTCCTGCCGCCGCATCAAAACGGCCTCATCAAAACGACCTCATCACAGCGCCAGTATCCACAACAACACCCACACCGCCGCCAGCGCAAAAACGCCGGCCAGCAGATCATCAACCATGATGCCCAGCCCACCGTGAACGCGCCGATCGAGCCAGCGGATGGGCCAGGGCTTCCACACATCGAACAGGCGGAACGCGAGAAAGGCGAGCAGCAGATTCAGCGGGGTGATCGGCAGCACCAAAAATGGAATCAATACGCCAACGACTTCGTCGAACACGATGCCGCCGTAATCATGCACCCCCAGCCGACGGCTGGCTTCGCCGCACAGCCACACACCTAAGGGAATCAACGCCAGCAGCGCCAGCAGAATCACAGCGGGGGCGGCGGTTCCCGCCAAACCGCCAATCAGAGCCGCCAACGCAATGCCGGGCAGCGTGCCGACCGTGCCCGGCGCCTTGGGTGCCAGGCCCGTCCCGAAACCGAACGCCAGCCACAGCACCGGATCGCGCCACACGCGGCTTGCCCATCGGGGGATTGGTGGGGTTTTGGGTTTATTCATGATCCTTCCGCTTGCGTCGCCGGCGCGAAATGGTCAAACCCCTCGGGCTGAACCGCCTCGACCCGGCCATCTGCATGCCGCCAGCGAATGCCCGCCTCCGCCTCGATCACGCCGATCACGGTGGCGGCCACCGGACAGCTCGGCCAATCGTGCGGCGATAGAGTGAACAGCAATTCGTAATCATCCCCGCAGCGCCACGGCAAGCCCCGCAAGGTTGGCTCGGCCTCAAGCCAGGTTTTGGCGGCAGGCGACAGCGGCAACGCATTCGGGTTTAAGCCCGCGCCGACCCCGCTTTGCGTCAATACATGCGATAAATCCTGAAGCACGCCGTCAGAAATATCGATGGCGGCATGGGCAAAACCCGCCAATTGCTGGCCTTCGTGCAGACGCGGGCGCGGGCGATTCAGCCGTTCCCGCAGAAATTCTTGCGCCGCTGCGTCAACGAAAGGCGGCACCGATGAGGGGTTGAGCACGGCGCGCAAACCCAAACCGGCATCCCCCACGGTGCCCGTCACCGCAATCAAATCCCCCACTTTCGCCCCCGACCGGCGCAGCACGCGGCTGGGTTTCGCGCTACCCAAGGCCGTCACGGTCAAGCTCAATACCGGGCTGTGCACGGTATCGCCGCCGATCAGGCACACGCCGACCTGATCCGCCAGCGTGAAAAATCCGCTTGAACATTCCGCCAGCCAGTGCTCATCCACCGCCGGTACAGCCAAGGCGAGCGTGACACCCAGAGGCGCGGCGCCCATGGCCGCAAGATCGGAGAGATTGACCGCCAAGGCTTTGTAACCAATGTCGAACGGCGCGGTGTCGTGCGGGAAATGGCGTCCGGCGATCAGCGCATCGCTGGTGACCAGCAGGGTTTCACCCGCTGGCACGGTCACACCGGCGCAGTCATCGCCTACGCCAAACGCCAGCCGTGCATCCGCACAAGGGCGGTCGAAATAGCGCGCAATCAGCGCAAATTCATTCACGACTGGCTCACGACTGGCTCACGACTGGCTCACGAAGCTCACGCTTGGCTCACTCACGGTTGGCTCGGCAAGGAAAGCCATCGACAGGCGTTTTGCGTGGTCAGTTCG
>DYMR01000002.1:2279-25258 GCA_020721485.1 Halothiobacillus neapolitanus
TCACGGTTGGCTCGGCAAGGAAAGCCATCGACAGGCGTTTTGCGTGGTCAGTTCGCCCACCGCCGCAAGCGACATACCGCGCAAATCCGCCAGCATTTGGGCGGTGTGGGTCACAAAAATCGGCGTATTGGGCTTGCCGCGATGGGGCGCGGGTGCCAAATAAGGCGCGTCGGTTTCGATCAAGAGGCGATCCGCCGGGGCTTTTTGTGCCACCTCGCGCAGGTCTGCGGCGTTTTTGTAGGTCAAAATGCCGGAAAACGACAGGTAAAAGCCCAAATCCAAGGCGCGGCGTGCAATGTCCCAAGATTCGACGAAACAGTGCATCACGCCGCCGCAGTCGCGGGCGCCTTCGGCTTCGAGTACGGCCATCGTGTCTTCCGCCGCCGCTCTTGTGTGAATAATCAATGGCTTATGCAGAATGCGCGCGGCGGCAATGTGTTGGCGGAACCGCTCGTGCTGCCAGGCTTCGGCCACGCCGCTGCGAAAATAATCGAGCCCGGTTTCACCAATCGCCGCCACGGCGGCCTGCCACGGGCTACCGCGCACGGCGGCAATCAGCGCATCGGCATCCAGCACCAGCTCGGGATCATCGGTCGGGTGAACGCCGTAGGACAACCAGACTTGCGGGCGATCCGCCGCCGGTTTGAGATAGGGTTCAACCAGCGAGGCCATGGCCTGCCAACGATCTGGGTGAATGGCGACGCAGAGCATGCGGCGAACGCCCGCATCCCAGGCGGCAGACATGAAGCGATCAAACTCGCCCGCAAAAGGCGTCAGGTCGAGTTTGTCGAGATGACAATGGCTATCGAAAAAATTCATGCGCGGCAGGATGGCAAAATCTCGGCAGGCTGACAAGGCCAATGCGCTTCACGCCTCCGTCATGACGCCTCGGTCATGACGCCTCAGTCATAACACTTCGGCGGGACGATTCAATCGCAGCACGCGAAAGCGCTCGCCCATTTCCGTGGGCATCACCAGTTCTTTGAAGCCTTGCGCCAAGGCCGCCGCCTGCCGGCGATCGGGCGCCGCCGCCATCATCGCGGTAAAGCGATCCGGCACATCGGTACCGAGCAGCCAACTCGCCTGACTGCGCTCGCCATCCACCCGCCAGCCGGCACCCGCCGCCAAGGCCGCCGTGCGGCTGAAATCAACCCAGGCGGTGATGTCCTGCAAGCCCGGATAAACGAACGGATCATCATGCGCGCGGTGCCGATAATGACAGCGCAGGCTGCCATCCTGCCGATCCGGTCGATACAACTCTTGCGCCGATGCACCGTAATCCAGCAGATACACCCGTGTGGCCTTGGGCGCCGCCACGGCGCGGTACAACGCGGCCAGCCATTCGCCCAACGCCAAGTTGATTTCGGCCATGATGGGCGCGTCGGGCAAATCCTCGGGCGGCCACCACCCTTCATACGGTTGGAGCGCCGCCGTTAATTCAGCCGACGAACCCAAATCCACCCAAGCAAACCGTTCACCCTGAAGCCCAACCCCCACCGCGCAGGCAGAATCTGCCCGCCCCGGCACCCAGCGGAACCGCGTCACGGGCATCGCATCGAGCACTTCGTTCGCCAACAACATGCCGCCCGGCCATGCGGGGCTGAGCGCCTCCAGCGCCGACACCCACCGCAACCGCTGCCACAACGCCTCCGGCAATTCCGCCCGAAGCCGCGCTTGCTGGCGCGCTTGCAGCGCCGGGCTGATTTCGATAATCACATACTGCGACGGCAGGCAGCCCCGCGCGGCGCATTCCGTCAAAAAATCCAACGCCAATTGCCCCGAACCGGCGCCAAATTCGCCCACCGCCGTGCCGCAACCACTGGCGAGCGCCTGCTGCCATTCGTACACCAACCCGGCGGCAAACAAGGGCGAACGCTCCGGCGCGGTCACAAAATCCCCGCCCTGGCCAAACTGCACCTGACCGCTGCCGTAATACCCCCATTGCGGGTGATACAGCACGGCAGCCATGTATTCGGCAAAGGGCAACGGCGCCTGCCGCATGTGATCGGTCAGCCAAGAAATTAGGGCCGAGCTTTTGAGCCGATCTTCCGCCTCGGGAATCGGCAGGGAAAAATCAGGTGCCGAGGTCATGCTTAAACCAAAGTCGTCGCCGGCTTCGGCCTGCCCCGTGAAATAAGAATCCCGACACCGCGCGCATACGGCAGCGCCAAGGGCTTGAGCAATCGGCATTCGATATGCTCCAACAGCGGAAACCGCACGAACAAGCCATCCGTGACTGCCTGCGCCAAGGTTTCGACCAGTTGAAACGCGCCGGTTTGGGTTATGCTCATGATGGCTTCACACACCCGCTGATAATCGACCGTTGCGCCAATATCATCGTCAATCGCCGCCGAATCGACCCGCGCGACCGCCAGTTTCAAATCAAACTGCACCGGCTGAACGGCCGCCCGTTCGTGCGGATAGATGCCGATGATGGTTTCAAACTCCAGCCCTTCGATCAAAATCCAATCCCATGCGGTACTCATGCCGGCTCCTCAAAATTGGCTGAAGTCGAATTCGAGGCTGTCGCGCGGGCTTTGAATGAAATCCCCTTGCACCAGATCGACCCCCATCGGCCACAGCAATTGCAGGGTGGCGGGGTCTTCGACATTGGGCACGATGACTTCAATCTCGCGCGCGTTCGATTCGTTGAGCAGCTTGGTCACGGCGGCCTGATTGCCGGCTTCTTGACTGAAGCGTTCCAACAGCGTGCGCGAGACTTTGATTTCGCGGGTTTTCAGATGATCCAGCAAACGGAACGGCTCCGCGCCTTCGCCAAAACCGTCGATCAACAGCCCGCAGCCGAGCGGCGCAATGGTGTCGCGCAGCATTTCCAAATGCTTGAGCAGATAGCCCGCCAATTCGGCACGCACTTGAATAATCAACGAATCTTCTGGCAAGCGCACGCTGGCCAAACGGTTCATCAAAAATTGGCCGAATTCGTTGTCGCGCAGGGATTGCTCGCTCACCCGCACATACAACTTGACCTTTTCGCCGCGCCGCAGCGATTCGCTAATCAATTTCAGCGCGCTGAGCACCACCCAGCGGTCAATCGCGCCCATCAAATCGCCCCGCTCCGCGCGGCTCAAAAACTCCATCGGGCGCAGGGCGTTGCCCTCTTCATCGAGCATGCGCAGGAACACTTCAAACCGGTTGACTTCCCGCCGGCCTTGTAGCGAAACAATCGGCTGGAAGGCGAGTTTGAAGCGACTTTCTTTGAGCGCGTCTTTGATGCGGCGCGCCCAGCTTTCTTCCATTTCCTGATCGGAAGCGGTGCGCAAATCCGGCTTGAACAACTCCATAAGGTTCGTGCCGCGTTCCGCCGCCTTGCTGGATGCCCGTTCTGCCCGCACCACCAATTCCATGCCGTTTTGCGGCGAATTGCTGTCCAGCAGCACCAAGCCGAGCGCGACCAGCACCGTGGCCGAAGTCGTGCCGATGGTAAAAATGTAATCTTTGGTGAAGCCCAACAAGCTGTTCGCCAGCGTCTCGCCCTGCGCGACATCGGATTTGCCCAGCAACACCAGGAAGGAGTACGCGCCATGCCGCGCGACCAAGCCCCGACCGCCCACCAAGGCTTCCAGTTCTTTGCCGTATTCGGTCAACAGGCTATCCACGCCCGTGGTGCCGACCAATTTTTTCAGCGCTTCGTGATTGATGATGTCGAGCATAATCAACATGCCTTGCTCGGAATCGTCATCCCGCAGGACTTCTAACCGCTCATGCAGTTGGTCGAAGAAATAGTTGCGGTTGTACAGGCCGGTCAACAAATCACGGCGGGCGAAAAACTCCAACTGTTCTTCAACTTCCGCCGAGTTTTGCTGTTTGCGGGAAACGAACAACTGCAAACAGGCTTCGCCGTCGAAGGTGGCTTTGGAGGAGGAAATGATGACCTTGATTTTGTCGCCGCCTTCGGTGCGCAGCTCAAATTCATCGGTGCCCTCTTCTTCGCGCAAGAACGATTTCAGCCGAGCGGCGCTTTCGCCAATGGCGCGGTCGAGCAGGGGCTCTTCGACCAAATCTTCCAGCACATTGAAACCCATCAAATCCAGATAGGCGCGGTTGCCGTAAATATGTAGGCCGTCTTGCAAATAGGCGACCGCCTCGCTCGAACCGTCGATCAGCTTCTGGCAACGCATTTCTGCGCTGGCCAGTTGCCGCCGGAACGCATTGGCATCTTCCGCCGTTTGCGCCGCCACCAATTCGCGCAGCAGCACTGGCATCAGTCGCGCTTCAGAGGTGACAATCGCATACGCGCCCATGTCGTACAGCGGCAGGATTTGCGTGTCGTCATTCAAATCGCAGAGCACGATTTTCGGCAGCCCGGAAAACAAGGGCTGCGCCGCCGCATCGTGGTTCATCGCATCGAGCAGGCTGCCCGCATGCCCTTCAAAATCGAGCACCACAAGCGCCGGCACCGATTTACCGACCTGAATCACCGCCTCTTCAAGGCTGGGCGCATGGTTCACACTGGCCTGCAACCCCTGATTGCGGAGCTGGCTCCGCAGTGTCACCGCCTCGTTGACGGATCGGGAAAGATACAGGATTGAAAAAGGGCGATCCTTAACCCGCTCACGCATCGACACGCTCGACCTCCATAATCAAAAAATCTTGACCCGTTTGACAAACGGCGCCCAATTGCAGCCGCACTTCATGACCGTCGCGCAGCACCAACAAGGTTTGCGCCTCGATGGCCAACGCCGTGGCGATGACCGCGCGAGATGGGCGCGCCTGATCGTCTAACAATACGATGATTGGCCAATTTTTGCTCCAACCGGCACCGGCCGTGCGGGCATCGCGCGCATAACTGGCGAACATCTGACCGGGAATGCGCTGCACGCCCATGTCGATGGTTTTTAGGTCTTCGTCCATGTGGCGCACCCAGCGCACGACCCCCAACACCAAGTTGGGGCGATCCCTCGCACCCTGCGGAAATTCGGCCAACAACAGATCATCGACCGCCGCATGGCTATTGCCCGCCAAGCGCCAGTGGAACCGAAAACCTTGGGCGGAAAAGTTGATGACATCCCAAGATTCCGACGAACGAACCACGGCCGGGCGGCTTTCCGGCGCCCCGTGAACCCCTTCCCACGACAGCTCTTCATTCAAGCGCGGGTTGCGGATATCCATTTTGAATTCCGGCTCCGCCGCCAGCGGCCGCACCCCGCCGCGAATGGGTTGCTCCAAGCCTTCCCAGTCTAGCCCCGCGAGAGACAAGGAGAGATCATCGCCCATATCCGGGTGCTCCAAGCGTTCCAGCCGATGATGCGCGCTGATAAAGCCCAAGCTAATCAGGCTCGATTGCGCGGTGGCAGGCGTTTGCGCGCTGCGGGGCGTTCGGCCTGAAAAATAGAACTGCAAGCGCTCCAACAGACCGTAAATCGTGGTGCGGCACTGAGTGGGCAAACCGTCCAACGAACTGGGTTCGTACAATCGCCCCAAATCCAGAAAGACACCCGCCGAGGCCATCGACGCGCGGGGCGTGAGGGCGACATGCGGCAGAATTTTCCCTGAAAGATCAATGAATCGGCTGGTGGCCGACGGCGTTTCTTGCGACAGGTGAATCAACTCGCCCAACTGAATCAGGCAGTCGTAACCGTCTTCCAGCTCTTCCGGCGTCAGGCCGTAGGGGTTGACCACCGCAAGGGTCAAAAACGCGACATAGTGGCGATGGATCGACAGCCAACCGCTGGGCGTGCTGTCCGCCAAATCGGCGCGCGCCAAATCGACCAATTGATGCAAATCGACGAGCAACGAACGCGGCACATCGACATACACCCGGTACCCATCGAGCAGGGTGCGAATCGCCCACTCCACGCGCTCTTGATGGATGCGAACCAGGTATTCACTGCGCTCATCTTCTTGCTCGTGCAGCGCGGTCAGCACGAGGTTCAGCAGCAATTGCGCGTAGCGATAAAGCCGCAGCAAGGCACGCCACTGGCCGCGCGCCGTGTCGTTTAATGGCAAGCCCGATTGGCGCAGGCTGGCCCGTAAGCGCATGGCGGTTTTGTGCAAAAACGGCAGATATGCCGTGGCCACCGCGTTGATTTCCGATTCGTCGGCCTCTTGCCATTGCAAATCGGCAAAGGCATCGCCCACCGCCCGCGCCGCCTCTTCGGGCGAAAGCAACAGCAGATCATCCAGCAAGACCAGGAGATCAGATGACAAGCTCATGATTCGCACTTCCTTTTGCCAAAATAAATTTTGCGGCGGCTCATCAAACGGGAATTTTTGATGAAATCAGTCAAAACCTTCGGGAGTTTACTCCGCCAGCGGCGGCGCACAAACCCCCAATGACTGCCCCATCTTCACCGCAGCGCCCGGATGCAGGAACGATTCGAAGCCACAGGCCGCAGGCAGCAGCGCCACCACGGTCGAGCCAAGGTTGAACCGCCCCATTTCTTGCCCCCGCACGAAGTCGATCAGCATGCCGGTATCGGCGCCGTATTCCCGAACGGTGATGCCCTGCCCCGCCGGCGGCGTGACCACGCCCGCCCAGACGGTTTCAATCGCCGCGACATTAATCGCCCCGACCAGCACCAAGGCCATCGGCCCCTGCGCGGTATCGAACACGCAGACCAATCGTTCGTTGCGCGCCAACAATTCCGGTACTTGCTGCACCGTGGCCAGCGACACGCTGAACAAGCGCCCCGGCACATGAATCATCCGCCGCAATCGCCCGGCCAGCGGCATATGCACCCGGTGGTAATCCTTCGGCGAAAGATAAATGGTGGCGTACTGGCTGTGCGCGAACACTTCCGCCAAGGCCGCATCGCCGCCGAGTAGTTGCGCAATGGTGTAATCGCGCCCCTTCGCCTGAATCAGATTGCCGGATTGCGCCAAACCAAACTGGCTCAGCACGCCATCGCAGGGGCTTACCCACGCGGCAGGATTTTCCGGCAAAGGGCGCGCATCGTCCCGCAGAGCGCGGGTGAAAAAGGCATTGAAGGTGGCGTAAGCCGTGGGATCCGCTTCCGCCGCCTCCGCCAGATTCACCCCGAACTGACGCACGAAACGGCGAATCAAACCCGCCGTGAATGGGGTACGCCAGCGGCTGGCGCGATAAATCAGCCGAGAAATCGCGTGATGCGGCAAGACATATTGCACGAGCGTCCACAGCGTTTGCGCCCAAGTCGGCGCATTCTGGCCGGGTTCCGTCGGCGGTAAATCAGACATAACAGCCTCAATAAAATAAGCGCTGAAACAAACCCATCCTGGATGGATTCAGCACGCCAATCACAGGACTCAGCCGCCGCATCATACCGCAGCGCCGCGCGATTCTGGCTGAATCCGCAGGCCGCGCACTGAGTTCAGCCCGAGTTCTGCCACAATGCCGACTTGTTTCACTGCGCTGAATTCAATGCCATGACCGCTTCGCCCGATGCCCGCTTCCCGCTGATTGACGACAGCCGCCAACTCGCCACGATGGCCGATTTCATTCGTTGGGCGGCCAGCCGCATGGACGAACATCAAGTCTTTCTCGGCCACGGCACCACCTGTTATTGGGATGAAGCCGCTTGGCTGGTGCTCGATGCCCTGCATCTGCCGCTCGCGCTGGATGCGGCGCATTGGCAGGCAAAACTCACGCCCAGCGAGATTACCCGCGTGGTCGAACTGATCCGCCGTCGCTGCTTGGAGCACATTCCGACGGCGTATCTCTTGCAGCGCGCGTGGTTTATGGGGCAGCCGTATTTTGTCGATGAGCGCGTCCTCATTCCCCGCTCGCCCTTCGCCGAACTGATTGCCGATCGGTTTTCCGCGTGGATCCCACAACCGGATGCCCCCTTATCGCTGCTGGACATCGGCACCGGATCGGGCTGCCTCGCGATTGCCCTCGCCCAACATTTTCCGCAGGCCACGGTCATCGGCAGCGATGTGTCGTTTGATGCGCTGCAAGTGGCGGCGATAAATGTCGAACAGCAGCAAATGGCCGATCAGGTCAGCCTCGTGCAATCCGATTTGCTCGATGGACTGCTGGACGAAACCGGCCAACCGCTGCGGTTTGATCTCATCCTCAGCAATCCGCCGTATGTCGATCCCGACGAAGCCGATGATCTGCCAGCGGAATATCACCACGAACCGGCGCTGGCGCTGTTTGCCGAACACCACGGCCTCGCGCTGGTCGAACGACTGCTCGACACCGCCGCCGCCCACCTCACCGCGCAAGGCAATCTCTTTGTTGAAGTCGGCAATAGCCGCCGCCTGATTGATGAATGGTGGCCGAGCCATCGCCTGAACTGGCTGTCCCTTGAGTTCGGCGATGCCGCCATTTTTCACATCGGTCGCAGCGAACTGGCCGATTGGCGTGGGGATTCCGCCTCGCAACCGCTATAAAATGGCCACAAATCCGCTATAAAATCGAATTTCCAATACTGCCGAATTCACAAATAATTCATAAAAAACAGAATCGTATCGGAACCAATGCAAACTGTATTGAAAATTTAAGCGAATTTCGCTTGCCATTCCGATCGCTTCGCGCAAGAATCGCCCATCGTTTGGTTGGCTATGCGCCGGCGGCGTAAATTTTATAAGTACTGCCCAGGCAGGTGGCAACGGCCACCGGCTCACCACGATGCCCGCTTTCTCGCTCGAACCGTCGAGCAGCACACCACCACAGGAGTTCGCACCATGGCACACATCGTCATACTTGGCGCAGGGATCGGCGGCATGCCCGCCGCCTACGAAATGCGGCAAGAGCTCGGCAAAGAACACAAAATCACCGTGATCAATGCCGACCCGTATTTCCAATTCATCCCGTCCAACCCTTGGGTGGCTGTGGGCTGGCGTAATCGCGACGACATCACCTTCCCCATCGCCCCGTATCTGGAGCGCAAAGGGATCGATTTCATCTGCCAGCGCGTAGACGCCATTCATCCGAAAGAAAACCGCATGGTGCTGGCCAACGGCGAATCGCTGGCGTATGACTACCTCGTCATCACCACCGGCGCGAAGCTGATGTTCTCGGAAGTGGAAGGCTCCGGCCCCCACGGCGGTCACACACAATCGGTGTGCACCATCGACCACGCCGAACATGCCTACGAAGACTTCAAAAAGCTGTGCGATAAACCGGGTCCGGTCATCGTCGGCGCCATGGCGGGCGCGAGCTGCTACGGCCCGGCCTATGAATATGTGTTCATTCTGGACACTGCCCTGCGCAAAAAGAAAATGCGTCCGAAGGTTCCCATCACTTTCGTAACCCCCGAACCGTACATCGGCCATTTGGGTTTGGGCGGCGTGGGCGATTCCAATGGCATGCTGGAATCCGAACTGCGCGGCCACGACATCAAGTGGATCACCAACGCCAAAGTCACCAAGGTGGAAGCGGGCAAAATGTTCGTCGATGAATACGACCGCAACGGTCAGGTCATCGCGCAACATGAACTGCCGTTCCAACACTCCATGATGCTGCCGGCCTTCAAAGGCGTCGATTGCGTCGCCAATGTGGAAGATATGTGCAACCCGCGCGGCTTCGTCAAAATCGATGAATTCCAACGCAACCCGGTGTACAAAAACATTTTCTCTGCGGGCGTAGCGGTTGCCATTCCGCCGGTCGAGAAAACGCCGGTGGCCGTCGGCGCGCCGAAAACCGGCTACATGATTGAGTCGATGGCCACGGCCATCGTGCACAACATTCACGCCGAGCTTTCCGGTCACGGCGAAGCAAATCACAAAGGCACTTGGCAGGCGATTTGTCTGGCCGATTTCGGCGACCGTGGCGCGGCGTTCATCGCCCTGCCGCAAATCCCGCCGCGCAATGTGAACTGGTTTGCTGCCGGCAAATGGGTGCATTTGGCGAAGATCGCCTTTGAAAAATACTTCATCCGCAAAATGAAGAAAGGCACCTCAGAGCCGCTGTACGAGAAATACATGATGCGCGCCATCGGCATCAATCGCCTCGAAAAATAATCTACCGCATCAGAACCTGGGCACAGCCGAGGTTCCGCTGTAACGAAAAAACCTGCCGCTTGGCAGGTTTTTTATTGGGTGCGTGAACGCCGTCGTCGGGGCGATTTACGACCCCCGCAAATGCGCCACCAAATCAAAGCCATCAATTTTGAATGCGCGCCCGAAGCCATTCACCAAGCGCCCGGCACCGGGCACCATGCGGTGCAGGTGAAAATCGGGCAGTTGGGTCAGCACATCGACGATCTTGCCGTGGCGGGCGCGCAAGCCATCGAACACTTCGCGGCTGCGGCTGTCGTTGCGCTCCACGCGCATGACATCGGCGCGCCAAGTCACCCGCGCGCGGTTGTAAATGTTGTGCGTTTTCACTTCGTCTTCAATCAACATCAATTCAACCACCGGGCTTTGGCGCACCTGTTTGGTGTGTGGCGACAAATCGCTCATCAGCACCCAAAAGGATTGCTCAAACCACACAAAGGGCAGCGTGCTCAGGCTGGGAAAACCATCTTCGTCGATGGTGGCCAAAATCAGCGCACGCGCCTGCTCCCGTAGCAGGTGCAGGCGTTCTTGATCGGGGCTGGCTGGCAAAGCCGGGGATGGGTCGTGTGCGTCGCTCATGGCCAATGTCCGCCATTTTCCAAAGAATTCAGATGGCTTGATTCTATACCGCTCGGGGCGGTGCTGTCGTCAAATCCGAAAATCCCGCACACGCGAAGCGAGCCCTTCAGCATCGCGCTGCACGCTGGTCACGGCGGTTTGCGCCGCCGCCATGTGGCGCGCATTGGCCTCGATCACTTCGACCAAGCTGTTCAAGTCTGAATGCAATTGTTCGATGGTGTGCTGATGCCCTTGGCTATGGCTTTCCACATCCAAGGTGGCAGACACCGATTCGGCAATCGTGTGCAGCACGGAATCCAATTCTTGCTGCACGGCAGACAGCGACACTTCCGCCTGTTGGGAATAAGTGACGACTTCGTTCATGGTGTGATCGGTCACGCTCACTTCGCGCGTTAATCGTTCCATCACCGCCGCGATTTGCACCGTGGCATCCCGACTGCGCAACGCCAGTGCCCGGACTTCTTCGGCGACCACGGCGAAGCCGCGCCCATGCTCGCCCGCGCGCGCGGCCTCAATGGCGGCATTGAGCGCCAACAGGTTGGTTTGATCGGCCACGGAGCCGATGGTGCGGGTCATGGCTTCGATTTCTTCTTTGGCCGCAACCAGCGACCGAATGTGCTCGGAAGCTTCATCGACCCGTTGAATGGCTGAATGAATCGAGGCCACGCTCTGCCCAACTTGCGATTGGCTTTGTTCCGAGCGGGTTTGCATGGCCCGCGCCTGCGCGCCGACTTGTTGCAGCGCATTGCGCAACGCCAAGCCACTATCCGCCAGATGACCCACTTCAGAGAGCACGCGGCTGCGTTGCCCCTGCACCCGTTGCTGCTCGGTCATCACCTCGTCAATCCGTTGCTGCAATACGCCGGCCGCTTGCTGCATGGAGGCGCTGCCTTGATTGATGTCGCCGATTTGCTGGTGCAGCGTGTCGATCATGCCGTTCAAGCTATTGGCAATGTCACCAATCGCATCATGGCTTTCGACATGGCATTTGCCGGTCAAATCGCCCTTACGAACAGACTTCGCAAGCTCGGCGATTTTGTTCAATTGTTTGAGCAACACGACATGCGCCACCCAATAGTTGACGAACCCCACGGTAATGCCCGCGCCCAAGCAGCCGAGCACGAACCAAATGAGCATGCCGGGGCGATAGTTGACAAAAAAGCTGGCGAACACCGGAAATACGGCGCCCATCCCAACCCCCATGGCGATGAAGGACCATTTCAACCGGCGCAACATACTGACTTTCCCCATGATCGATTCCTGACTGATTATTGGTGCCATGTCCTTGGCAAATTGGCGACTTGATCCAAGTACCCCGTGATACTTGGTCAGGCTATCGTCATTTTGACGGGATACTTGAGGATTCCTATCAGCAATATCTTTTGGGCTGGATTAATAGAAACCATTTTTCAGCCGCCTGTTAAAGCCAGCAATCATTCATCCGCGCGCAATGCTGAGCCCACGACCAATGCCGTAGTACTGCCATCCGCGCTCTGCCAGTAGCTTTGGATCGTAGACATTGCGTCCATCGAAAATCAGCCGCGCGTTCAACTGTTGCGCCAGGGTGTCGAAATCGGGGGCGCGGAAGGTTTTCCATTCCGTACACAGCACCAACGCATCGGCGCCGCGCAGGGCGGCATCGCGCGTGCCACACAGCAGAAGGTCATCGCGCTGGCCGTAAATCCGCTGCGTTTCTTCCATCGCTTCGGGGTCGAACGCCTGCACCCGCGCGCCGGCATCCCACAACGCCTCCATCAGCGCACGGGAAGGCGCGGCGCGCATGTCGTCGGTGTTGGGTTTGAACGCGAGCCCCCACAGGGCGAAGGTTTTTCCCGCCAAGGCCGAAACGCCGCCAAAATGCTGCGCGATCAAATCAAACAGGCGATTTTTTTGCCGCAGATTGACCGTTTCAACCGCCGCGAGCAAGGCCGCGTCGTAGCCCACTTCTTGCGCCGTTCGGTGCAAGGCCTGCACATCCTTCGGGAAGCAGGAACCTCCATAGCCGCAGCCCGGATAGATAAAGTGATACCCAATGCGTGGGTCTGAGCCAATGCCGATCCGTACCTGCTCAATATCCGCGCCGAGCCGTTCGGCTAAGTTCGCCAGTTCGTTCATGAAGCTGATTTTGGTGGCGAGCATCGCGTTGGCGGCGTATTTGGTCAGCTCCGCCGAGCGCAGATCCATCACGATCATGCGGTCGTGATTGCGGTTGAACGGGGCGTACAACTCGCGCATGCGCTTTTCGCTGGCGGCATCCGCCGTGCCGATGACGATGCGGTCGGGCTTCATGAAGTCGTTGACCGCCGCGCCTTCTTTGAGAAATTCCGGGTTGGATACCACATCGAACCCCAAATCCACCCCGCGCGCAGCCAAAACCTTGGCCACGGTGGCGCGCACCCGGTCGCCCGTGCCCACCGGCACGGTGGATTTATTGATGACGATTTTTTTCTCTTGCATGTGCTGGCCGATTTGTTCGGCAACGGCAAGCACATAGCGCAAATCGGCCGAGCCATCCTCATCCGGCGGCGTGCCGACAGCGATGAACTGCACCTCGGCAAAGGCCACCGCAGCGGCGGCATCGGTGGTGAACTGCAAACGGCCTTCTGCCGAGTTTTCCCGCACGATGGGTTCTAGCCCCGGCTCAAAAATGGGGATGATCCCCTGCTTCAGGCGTTCAATTTTTTCGGCGTCAATATCGACACATAAAACGGTGTGTCCCACTTCCGCCAAACAGGCGCCGGTGACTAAGCCCACATATCCGGTACCGAAGATGCTGATTTTCATTCAGAAGACTCGTCCTGATGTGATTGTTCTTGATCGAGAATAGCCTCCCGTAGCAACCGAAACAGGATGCGAAAATTGCGCGGCGGCTTCTGTTCTTCCAGCTCTTTTTGAGTTTGACGCAATACTTGGCGCAGCGCCTGGGCATCCACCGCCGGGTAGCGATCCAACAGCGCGGTGAGCGCCGCCGGATCTGCCAGTAAGCGGGTGCGCCAACGCTCCGCCTCATGCTGCACGCGCACATTGTGCGGATCATCCGGATCACTTCGCGCCAAGGCGGCTTCAATGGCCGGCAAATCCTGCTGGCGCATCAACTTGCCGACATATTGCAACTGCCGGCGGCGCGCGCCATGCGCGGTAATTCGTTGGGTTTCGCGCAGCGCAGCCCGCAGGTTGTCGGACAACGGAAACTCCGCCAGCACGGCATCCGGCACGGCAAGTAGCCGCTCGCCCAAATCCCGCGCGGCCTCGGCTTCGCGTTTCAATTCGGATTTACTGGGTTCCGCTTCATGGAAAGCATCGACGGTTGTGGTATCGGATCGAGTCGCCATGGGTTATTCCACCGTGACCGATTTCGCCAAATTGCGCGGCTGGTCCACATCCGTACCCTTGAGCACGGCCACATGGTAGGCCAAGAGCTGCAATGGGATGTTGAAGATAATCGGCGCGGAAATGCGCCCGACATGCGAGGTAACGGGCAACACCCGCAACCGCGCCTCGTCCTGCAAGCCCGCCCGTTCATCGGCAAACACGAACAATTCCGCGCCCCGCGCAGCCACTTCGGCCAGGTTGGATTTGAGTTTGTCGAGCAGATCATTTTGCGGCGCAATGGCCACCACGGGCATGGTGTCGTCGATCAGCGCCAAGGGGCCGTGCTTGAGCTCTCCCGCAGGATACGCTTCCGCATGGATATAGCTGATTTCTTTGAGTTTTAACGCACCTTCCAAGGCAATCGGATACATCACCCCGCGCCCTAAAAACAAGGCGTGGTGCTTGTCCACCAGTTGTTCGGCCAAGGCGATGATGGCGCGGTCGTGGGTCAGCGCTTGCTGCGCCAACTGCGGAATTTTTTCCAAGCCAGCCACGATGCGCTGTTCATCGGCTTCTGCCAGCAGCCCGCGCACCCGACCAATCGAGAGCAACAACAGGGCAAGCGACACCAATTGCGTGGAGAAGGCTTTGGTCGAAGCCACCGAAATTTCCGGCCCGGCGTGGGTCATCAGCACCAAATCGGATTCGCGCACCAGCGACGATTCCGGCGCATTGCAAATCGCCAGCACGGGAATCTTCGGCGCACGGCGACGCACCATGCGCAATGCGGCCAAGGTGTCGGCGGTCTCGCCGGACTGCGACAACATCACCAGCAGCGTGCCGGCCTCCAGCACGGGATTACGGTAATGAAACTCGGAAGACACTTCGACCGCCGTGGGCACGCCGAGAATGTCTTCAAACCAATACCGCGCAACCATCCCCGCGTGATAGCTGGTGCCGCAGGCGACGATTTGCACCCGCTGCACCGCCGCGAACACCGCTTCCGCCCCAACGCCAAAAGATTGCGGCAAGACGCGGCCGGCCGCCACCCGACCTTCGAGCGTGTCGGCAATTGCCACCGGCTGCTCGAAAATCTCCTTCAACATGAAGTGTTTGTATCCCCCACGATCCGCGCTGTCTGCCCGCTGTGCGGACGCGACCACCGGGCGTTCCACCGACTGGCCGTTGGCATCGAACAAAGCCACCCGCGCCTGCGTCAACACCCCGCGATCCCCTTCGGCGAGGTAGATGAATTGCTGCGTTACCGGCAGCAGCGCGAGCGCATCGGAGGCGGCGAAATGTTCACCCAACCCCACCCCAATCACCAACGGACTGCCGCGCCGGGCAACGAACAATTGATCCGGCGTATCCCGCAACAACACCGCCAGCGCGAAGGCACCCTCCAATTGATCGAGCACGGCAAAAAATGCCGCTTGCGGCGTTTGACCGGCGGCCAGCGCTTCTGCCAACAAATGCGCGACAACTTCCGTATCGGTATCTGAAGTGAACACCCGCCCACTGGCCTGCAAACGGGCACGCAACACCGCATGGTTCTCGATGATGCCGTTGTGGACGACCGCCACCCGCTCGTCGGCGGTGTGCGGATGCGCGTTGCGCTCGGCCGGCACGCCGTGCGTGGCCCAGCGGGTATGGGCAATCCCGACCGTGCCGGGCAAACCGTGCGCGCCGATTTGTTCACTCAACGCCGCCACTTTCCCCACTGCCCGCGCGGTGGTGATGCGCGTGTCGGGGCTCAGCACGGCCAGTCCGGCGGAGTCATAGCCGCGATATTCCAAGCGGCGCAGTCCTTCCACCAAAATCGGCCACACCGGCCGTTGTGCCACACCGGCAACAATTCCGCACATCAATAAGTACCCCAATAATTGAGCGATTGCCGTTAAATCAGCCCGGATTAGCCCGGATTAGCCCAGAACCATCCGATCAGCGCCGGGCGAACACCCGCGCGGCAGCTTCCACCGTGGCGGCGAGATCGTCCGCCTCATGCGCCTGCGACACGAAACCGGCCTCAAACGCCGAAGGCGCAAGATACACACCTTCGGTCAACATGCCATGAAAAAACCGATTAAACGCTGTGGTGTCGCAGGTTGTGGCCTGCGCATAGCTGTGTACAGCGGATTCTTGCGTGAAGAACAGGCCGAACATTCCGCCGACTTGCTGCGTCAGGAATGGCACGCCAGCCGCTTGCGCCGCCTCGGTCAATCCCGCGCACAGTGCCGCCGTTTTTTGGGTGAGTTGTTCATAAAAACCCGGCACTTGAATGGCGTCCAAGGTGGCCAAACCGGCGGCCATAGCCACGGGGTTGCCGGAAAGCGTACCCGCTTGATACACCGGCCCCAGCGGCGAAATGCATTCCATGATGGCGCGTTTGCCGCCGAAGGCACCGACCGGCATGCCGCCGCCGATGATTTTTCCCAGAGTCGTGAGGTCGGGGCGCACGCCGTAATGCGCCTGCGCACCGCCTAAAGCCACGCGAAACCCGGTCATCACTTCATCAAAAATCAACACGCTGCCATGCGCATCGCACACCGCGCGCAGCCCTTCCAAAAAGCCCGGCAGCGGTGGAATGCAGTTCATGTTGCCGGCCACCGGCTCGACGATGATCGCAGCAATTTCAGCGCCCGCTTCGGCAAAAACTTGCTGAACCTGCGCCAAGTTGTTGTATTCCAGCGTAATCGTCAATTCCGCCAGCGCCTTGGGCACCCCCGGCGAGCTCGGCACACCGAAGGTCAGCGCGCCCGAGCCGGCCTTGACCAGCAGCGAGTCCGAATGGCCGTGGTAATTGCCTTCAAATTTGATGATTTTCTCGCGCCCGGTGTAGCCCCGCGCCAAGCGAATCGCGCTCATGGTCGCTTCCGTGCCGGAAGAAGTCAGGCGCACCATCTCGATGGACGGCAAAATCGCACAGATTCGATCCGCCATCTCAGTTTCCGCCACGGTGGGCGCGCCATACGACAGACCATTCAACGCCGCCGTGCGCACCGCCTCGATCACGCTCGGCGCGGCATGGCCCAAAATCATCGGCCCCCAAGAGCCGACATAATCGATGTAGCGCTTGCCGGTTTCATCCCAAAAATACGCCCCCTGCGCCCGTTGCACGAACACCGGATCACCGCCCACCGAGCGAAATGCGCGCACGGGCGAGTTCACGCCGCCGGGAATGTGGCGTTGGGCTTGGGCGAACAGTGCGTGGTTATCGGTCATCTGAAACTTCCTCGAAAAAATACAATTAACTTTATGATTTATTGAAATTTTACCAAAGTTGCGCAAACGCTCGCGCGGCCTGCGTCACATTTTTGGCGAACAATACCGCAGAAATCACCGCCAGCAGATCGGCCCCCGCCGCCCGCAACACCGCGCCATTATCCGGCGTAATGCCGCCAATCGCACACAGCGGCAAATCCCAAGCCGCGCGCGCGCGGCGGAGCAGTTCAGGCTCCGCTTGCACGGCTTCGGGCTTGATTTGGCTAGGAAAAAACGCACCGAACGCGAGGTAGTTCGCCCCGGCATGAACCGCCGCCTCGGCCCGTGACCACTCGTTGTAGCACGACATGCCGATCACGGCCTGCGCGCCCAACACGGCGCGGGCGGCGGCCAACGACCCATCGCTGCGCCCGAGGTGAACGCCATCCGCACCCACGGCCTGCGCCAGCGCCACATCATCGTTAATCAGGAACAACACGCCCGCATCGGCGGTGATCGAGCGCAACGCGAGCGCCTCCGCCAAGCGGCGTTCAGCATCAGCCGATTTATCGCGGTATTGCAGCACGCGCACGCCCCCGTCGATGGCCGCCCGAACGGTAGACAACAACGCATCGCCCAAACGAGGGTCGGTGAGCAGATAAAGCCCGCTCAGCCGAGGGTCCCGACCCGCCGACGGCGGCATCACGCCTGCGCAGCCCACATCACGGCCACCTGGGCGGCGCCTTTGAGCGCGAGATCGTCCGCGCTGACCATCCACACCGGCAAGGTTTCGAGCAAGCCGCGAAACCGGCCTTTGTCTAAAAAGCCGTCCATGAACTCTTTCGCCATGAACGGCGCGATGTGACCCGCAATCGCGCCGGCCACAAACACGCCGCCCAAGGGCAGGGATTTGAGCGCGAGGTTGCCCGCCTCCGCGCCATAAATTCGGGCGAAAATCTGGCAGGCGCGCAGGCTGAGATCATCGCTGCCGGCCACGCCTTGACGAGAAATTTCGGCATTCGCGTCTTCGGCATCCCGCAGTTTCGCGCGCATGTGCGGGCTGGGCTGACCCAAACCCTGCGCCTGTAAAAATTCATACAGCAGCGAAAACCCGGCGCCGCAAATCACCCGCTCCACGCTGACATGGCCGTTGAGCCGCTCGCGCAAGAAGGCCCACAATTCGGCTTCCAAGGCATTGTTGGGCGCGAAATCTGCGTGACCGCCCTCCGTGGGCATGGCGTGGTGGCGTTTGCCATCGAAATAGAACAGCGCCTCGCCCAAGCCGGTGCCCGCAGCAATCACCGCCGCATGCCCGTTTTGAAACACCGCCGAAGGGTTGAGCGACACCCGCGCGCCGAGCGGGCTGGCCACCGCCGCACTGCCGCTGGCCACGAGATCGTTCACGAACAGCACCGGCACGCCGCCGAGTTGTCGGGCAATCACCGCACTATCCAGCACCCAGGGCAGATTGGTGGTGCGCACTTGCTGCGCGCCGGGGCTGCCGGTAATCGGCCCGGCGATGCCAAAGCCCGCCGCGCGGATCAGCTCGCCTTCCGGCACGCTGCTGATGACATCCAACAAAAATTCGGCCAGCAACGCCTGAAAATCCGAGGCATCGGCGCTGACATACCGCTTCATCGCAATCACATGCGTTCCGGCATCATCGAATAAGGCCAGCAGGGTTTTCGTCCCGCCAATATCGGCTGCAAGCATCATGAGGGGGGCGTCTCCGAAATGGGCATGAGGTCGCGCGTTTCGCCCATGCCAAGCAAGGTTTCCAAGGCTTCGGTCACATAATAAGCGAGCTGATGCGGCGGCAGTTGGTAGAACGCCGCCCAGGCTTGATCGCGCACCTCATCGTAACTGGCGTGCTTCGGGGTTTGGCCGCGACACCAGGCGATGCGCACGGCATGACCAATCAAGACATCGACCACCAGGGCATCCCCGAGTTGCAACCCCTGATTTTGCTCGCTCACCCGAATCAGCGCGCCCAGGGCTTCGATCACCAGTTGCCGATATTCCGGCGCGGCAATGCGGTTCAGAATGTGCTCGACGGTTAGGGCAAAGTTCTTTTCGCCCGCCGTGGTTTGACTGCGCCACAACGCGCTGTCGAGGGTGTTGCGCGGGTTGTAGCGATCCCCGATCACCAAGGCCGGCAAGTGTGCGAGCAACATCCACACCCCTCGATAAAACGCATCCGGCTGGCGACCAATCGCGCCTTCGACGCTGCGCCAAGTCAGCCAATCCTCAGCGGTGGATTCCGGATCATCTTCGGCGCGGAACACCACGGAATCCAAGCCGGCGGAACCCTTGGCCAAGCGTAAAGATTCCAACCGCGAGCTGCCGCCCTTCCAAGTGAGCGCGGCGCGCAGTTTTTGGCTGATGACGCTCGGCGCTTGCGTCATCAACCAATCGAAGGCGACGCTCGGCGCCAGCGTGTGTTCGCGCGCGGTCAAGGCAATCAGGGTTTGCAGCAGCGGGCCGATGCGCAGGGTAATCACATCGGTAAACAATTCCGGCTGAGAGCGAATCCAGCCGCCCAAATGAATGATGAGCTCCTGCGTCAAAATCCGCTCGCGCGGATCATCGCCGCAAAACTCCCGAATGCGTTGCAAAATATCCGGGTTGGATAACGGCTCAACAATCAATGATTTACTGGTATATGACCGCCCCACAGCCAGGCGTTTTTGCCGCACCAGCAAATCCATCAGGGCGACTTCCAAATAGGCATCGACCTTACCCAACAGTTCGGCGCTGCGGCGCATCACCGCCCAAACCCGACCGCGCTGGGCGTGGCGGAATAATGCTTCGATGAGTTCTCGCAGGGTGACAAGCCGGCCATCGGGATCGGGCACCGGCGCATCCAGATTCGGGTACCGACGCGCCCATTCGGCCACCAGCGCCATGCGCGTCGGCAGATCCTCGGTTTGCATGTAGGTGACGGCCAGATCGTCATCGCTGACGGCTTCCCAGTCCGGCATGGGCGATGGCGAACTCGGGCGGGCGGCGGCGGTTCGTTGCGATTGCGTCCGCACCGCCCAGCCCGCCATCATGCCCGGCAAGCGCACGCGATGACCGCGCGACACCAAGGATTCGACCCGATCCAACTGCACCGGCACGGTGCCGACCCGCCCGTTCATCACCTCATCGCGAATAAAGGCGATCAGCTCCACAAAATCCGGCGCGTTCAGCATCCATTCACTAATCATCAAAGTCAGGATGGGTCGCCCCGGCTGCTGCCAAAAGCGGTGCAGATAGGCGATGGTCGAGCGCAATTCCTGCACCAGCATCGCCAAATCCTGTGTGAGATAGAAATCATCCGTATCAAAGAGTTGCGGCACAATCAGCCATTGCTGGCCGTCGATTTCGTACACCTTCGCGGTACTCAACCCGAGCACCCGCCGACGCGGTCGCCCCGATAAACCCAGCCGAGGACTCGCACCCAAATCCACCAGATTTTCGACCAAGGAACGCACCGAGCCCACCCGAATGCGCGATTGGCCGAGCAGCATGTGCCGATCCGATCCCATGTTCACCAACGCGCTATCGACCGGGGCGGTTTCCGCCACCAACGCCACCGACACCGCGCGGCTGATGCGTTGCCCGCCCGCGTGGTGACGGCGGTTGATCGGGTCGAGGTCTTCGACATCCACCGCGCCCGCCAGCAGCAACCGCCCAACCACCCACAGGCTTTGCGCCCAAACCAGCGGCTGGTTGTCGTTCGGCACGCGGTCACTGCTGCCGGGGCTGGCGCGTTCGTCGGCCACCTCTTCGGGCAGCACAAAATACAGTTCCGGCAGTAGCCATTGCCCGTCGCGCTCGACCGCCACCCGCTGCAAGCGGCCATTGAGCTGCTCTGCGGCCACCCGATTGCCCGCAAACAGGTGGTTAATCAGTTGGTAGGTGAAAAACAGCGGCCATTCGGACTCAATACCGGCGAAGGTTTCCAACTCGGACGGTTCGTAATGCAGCTTGTGCTCATCTTCGAGCACGGTTTGGTGCCCGTCGCGCAGGAACCGCTTGCAGCCGAATCGGCCAGTGAGTTTTTCCAGAATCGCTTGATCGACCGCCACAATGGTGTTGCGCTCCCGCACGGCGAAGGCGGGAAATCCAATCACCGAGAGCAGCGCGGCATCGACTTCTTTCGAACCGGATTCGCGCGGCAACAGGGCATTGAGCGTCATTTCGGTGCGGGCGATGTCATCGGCCAGCACAAAAATTCGGCTTTGTTCGTCGCCATCACCGCCGAATAAATCAAAGCCGTTGATGGCTTGCAGCGCCGCCAGCACCATGCCGAGCGAGCTGGCATTCAGTTCGCGCTGACCGTGGTTGATCTTGTTGCCGCGCTCCCAAATGCCGTAATCCGGCGTGGCGTAGGCGCGCGAAAGATACCAAACCAAATTTTGAACGAACCGCACTTCGTCGCGGCTGGCGACGATCTTGAGCCCGCTCAAGGTCATCTGCACCAACATCAATAAAAACAAGGAGGTCGCATCGAGCTGGAGATGCCCCCATTGATCGTCCCCCACCACGGCCAACCCCGTGGCGGTGTCGTATTTGGCGTGCAACGCATCGGTCGGGCGCTGGCGCCGCTTGAAGCGCTCGACCCGATCCGCTTGCCGCATCATGGCCGCGAGCAAGCCGCGCATGTTTTTCACGGTGGCTTGTTCGAGTTCGTAGGCGCGGGCGTCGGCGTTATCTACCCGACGGTAGGCCATGCCCAAGGCCCAGGCCGCCAAGATGCTGTAGACATTGTCACGCACCCAGGCATCGGTGTAATCGCCATGCGCATTGACGGCGGTGCTCGCCGGCAACAACCCGCTGATTGGGTGCTGCCGGTCGAGAATCGTTTGCCGCACTTCGAGAAACAGGGCATCGAGCATGGGCGTCAGTCCGCCAGCGGGCGGGCGATCAGTGGCGGCTGTGGTCATTGCGGGCACCTAGTCTGCACGGTCTGTCTCCTGAAAAAGGGCGCTACCCAAACGATCAATGCCGCGTGGCCTCCGGCGGCGCAACCGAATCTTCACGCAACAATTGCGCCACATCGACCGCATCGAACCGATAATCGGCACCGCAAAATTCGCAATGCACCGCCACATGCCCCGGCACCTCGCTATCGGCCAAGGCTTGCGCCAGTTCGTCCGCACCCAACGAGCGCAGCATGGCGCCCACGCCGGCGCGCGAACAGCCACAATAAAAGCGCACCGGGCTGATTTGCGTGAGCCGTAATGCCTCTTGATGGAACAAACGATGGAGCAATTCCGGCACCGCCGTTGTGCGCAGTTCCTGCTGCCCCGCCGTGCCCGTCAAAGTCTGAATCAAAGCGGCACCGTGCTCGAATTCGGCTTCCGCCGCACGCGCGCGCTCTGCGGGCGTGCCGCCTTCGCCCGGCACTTGCTGGAGCAAAATACCCACGGCACGCTGCGCATCGGCGGCCAGCACCAGCCGGGTCGGCAACTGTTCCGATTGGGCAAAATATCCTTCCAGCGCCGCCGCGATGTTGACCCCTTCGGCGGCGACCAACGATTGATAGCGCACGCCATCGGTCGGTTCTAAGGTCAAGGCGAGTTGCCCGGAACCCAGCAATGCCGACAACGGCTGATTCAACGACGCGCCATCGAGAGAATCCCGCCATTGCGCCGTCACGCGGAACGATAAATCGGTGCGCGCCTGCACCACGAGCAAGGACACCGCGCCCTCGCCCCGGAATTGCAGGATCAAGCGCCCGTCGAATTTGAGCATCGCCACCATGCACAGCGCCGCCGCCACGCATTCCCCCAGCAAGGCGGTAATCGCCGGCGGGTAGGCATGATTGGCGCAGGCGGTGTGCCAACTGTCATCTAAGCTGATCGCCACCCCGCGCAACTGGCCATGGCCCAGCCCGAACCGGAGCAGCTCATCCCGCTCCTGCAATACCGCCTGCCCGCTGATCTCGCTCATTCGCC
>DYMR01000002.1:25358-29512 GCA_020721485.1 Halothiobacillus neapolitanus
TCATTGAGTTGCTGCGGGTTGGCCTTGCCTTTGGCCGCCTTCATCACCAAGCCGACGAAAAAGCCGAACAACTTATCTTTGCCGCTGCGGTACTCCGCCACTTTGTCGGGATGTTCAGCCAAAATGCCATCGACCATCGCCTCAATCGCAGAACTGTCGGTAATTTGCTTCAGGCCGCGTGCCGCGATGATCTCATCCGCGCTGCCCTCGCCCGCCCACAGGGCGTCGAACACCTCTTTGGCGAGTTTGTTGGACAGCGTGTTGTCCTGCACCCGAACCAGCAAACCGGCCAACCGCGCCGCCGTGACCGGGCAATCCCCCAGCGCCACCCCCTGTCGATTAAGCTGCGCCGCCAGCGTGCCCGTAACCCAGTTGGCCGCGAGTTTCGCATCGGCGGCGGCGCCCAACGCCGTCAGCACCGCTTCAAAATAGTGCGCAATGGCCTTGTCGCTGGTCAAAACCGCCGCATCGTAGGCGCTCAATCCATAGGCTGCTTGATAGCGCTCGGCCTTGGCATCGGGCAGTTCGGGCAAAGTCGCACGCCATGCCGCCAAGGTGGCTTGATCCAGCACCACCGGCAGCAAATCCGGATCGGGGAAATAGCGGTAATCATCGGCGGCTTCTTTGGTGCGCATCAAACGGGTTTCATCCCGATCCGGGTCATATAACCGCGTTTGTTGCTGCACCGCGCCCCCGTCTTCGATCAACTCGATTTGACGGATAATTTCGTAATTAATCGCGCGCTCCAAGAAGCGGAATGAATTGACATTTTTGATCTCGGTGCGCGTCCCCAATCGGGTTTCGCCCTGCCGACGCACGGAGACATTCGCATCCACCCGGAACGAGCCTTCCTGCATGTTGCCGTCGCAAATCCCCAGGTATTGCACGATGGCGTGCACCTTCCGCGCATAGGCCACCGCCTCCGCCGAGGAGCGCATATCCGGCTCGGAAACGATTTCCACCAAGGGCGTACCGGCGCGGTTCAAATCAATGCCCGTCATGCCGGCAAAATCTTCGTGCAGACTTTTGCCCGCATCCTCTTCCAAATGCGCGCGGGTCAGGCGGATGGTTTTCTCGACGGCGGCCTCGCCTTCGCCCAAAGTCACCGTGACCGAGCCACCGGACACAATCGGCTGCGCCAACTGGCTGATTTGATAGCCCTTGGGCAAATCCGGGTAAAAGTAATTTTTTCGATCAAACGCGCAGTGCTCCGCCACTTCGGCACCAATCGCAAAGCCGAACAGCGCGGCCATGCGCACCGCTTCGGCATTCAGCACCGGCAAAACACCGGGCAAACCCAAATCCACCGCGCAAGCCTGCACATTCGGCGCGGCACCAAACGCCGTGGCCGCACCGGAAAAAATTTTGGATTGCGTGGCCAACTGCGCATGAATTTCCAGACCGATCACGGCCTCCCAACCTGAATGCGTCATCACACACCCTCCCGGAACGCCGCCGGCACTTGTCGATGAAACTCGGTGCGTTGTTGATATTGATGCGCGACGGCGAGCAGGCGATCTTCGGTAAATGCCGCGCCGATTAACTGCATGCCCACCGGTCGTTCGCCCGAAAACCCGACCGGCACCGACATGGCCGGCAAGCCCGCCAAGTTCACCGGAATGGTGTAAATATCTTCGAGCAGCATGGTGGTCGGATCTTGCCGATGTGCGCCCAAATCGAAGGCGGGCGTGGGGGCGACGGGGCCGGCAATCACATCGCAGTGCGTCAAAGCCGCAGCAAAATGTTGCGCAATTTGCCGCCGCGCCCGTTGCGCTCGACCGTAAAACGCATCGTAATACCCTGCGGACAGTGCATAGGTACCAATCAAAATCCGGCGTTGCACTTCGGCGCCAAATCCCTCCGAACGGCTGCGTTCATACAAATCGTTCAGGTCGCGCGGCGCGGCACAGCGGTAGCCGAACCGCACCCCGTCGAAGCGCGACAAATTCGACGACGCTTCCGCCGGCGCAATCAGGTAATACGCCGCCAAGGCCAATTCGGCATCGGGCAGATCAATCTCGACCCGCGTCATGCCCAAAGCTTCGAGTTCCACAATGGCCGCCTCGATGCGCGCCGCCACGGTGGCATCCAAGCCTTCGGCAAACCATTGTTTCGGCACGCCCACCCGCAAACCCGCCAGCGGTTGCTGCAAGGCGGCTGAATAATCCGGCACCGCCGCCGTGCTGCTGGTGGAATCGCGCGGATCGTGCCCGGCCATCGCCGCGAGTAAGGCCGCGCAATCTTCCGCCGAGGCCGCCATCGCGCCGCCCTGATCGAGACTGGAGGCATAGGCGATCATGCCGAAGCGCGACACGCGCCCGTAGGTCGGCTTGATGCCGGTGATGCCGCAATACGCCGCCGGTTGGCGAATCGAACCGCCGGTATCGGTGCCCGTCGCCATCGGCACCAATCGCGCCGCCACCGCAGCCCCCGATCCGCCGGACGAACCGCCCGGCACCGCCGTCACATCCCAAGGATTTTTGACCGCGCCAAAGGCGGAATTTTCGTTCGACGAGCCCATCGCGAACTCGTCCATATTGGTTTTGCCGAGCAGCACCGCGCCGGCGGCCATCAACCGCTGGTGCACCGTGGCGTCATACGGCGCGACCCATTCGCCCAGCATGTTCGATGCGCAAGTCGTTCGAATTCCCGCCGTGCAGAAAATATCCTTGTGCGCATAAGGAATCCCCAGCAACGGTCCGCGTTCGCCCGCAGCCAACCGGGCATCGGCGGCATCGGCGGCGGCAAGCGCCTGTTCCGGCGTGACGGTAATGAAACTGTTCAGCGCCGCATCATGCGATTGAATGCGCGCCAAGAAATGCTCGGTCAACGCACGGGAAGAAAAGCGACCATCCGATAGCCCCGCACGCAACGCAGCCAGCGATAGTTCGGATAAAGGGGAAGTAACAGACACAGGAGAACTCTCTCAAAGAATGAAGGCCGGAATAAACACTTCCGCGCCCATGAAGCCAAACATCCAGCCGGACATCCGCGACACGCGAGACACGACGCAACGCGTACCGGGATTATTCGCTTTCGATCACCTTCGGCACCAAGAACAAGCCATTCGACACCGCCGGCGCGCCGGCTTGCAGCCGGTCACGCCCATCGGGTTCCGTCACCTGATCGACCCGCAGCGGTTGCACTTGATCCCAAGGATGCGCCATCGGAGCCACGCCATCCAAGGCGGGGTCTTGCAGCCGTTCGGCAAACGCCAGAATCGCATTCATATCCGCCACCAAACGCGGAATGTTCGGCTCGTTCAACGCGACTTTGGCCAGCCGCGCGACATGCTTCAGTTGTGCGGCATCAATCGCCATGGTTGCACTCCATCCAAAATCAACACCCAAATTCTACGAAGTCTTTTAACCCGAGTGACGAACAGAGACGAACTGTGACGAACGCGCGACCCATTCATCATCCCGCCTTACCCGGACTAAACCCGGCATCATTCTAGCCTGAACCGGAACCGCTTCGGAAAAACCCACGGAATCGGTTGTCGCATCCGAGGCAATTTTGGTATCTTTGCAGCTCTTTTGTGCAAGGAACGCGCACCGCGCTCAAATGCTTGGTTCTGTCGTCTGCTCGCTCATTGAAGAACGCATCCCCTAATCCCCTACTTTCGTATTCCCGGTATCCCCTATGTTCAAGCGCTTTCGCGGCATGTTTTCCACCGATTTATCCATCGATCTGGGCACCGCCAACACCCTAATTTACGCCCCCGGTCGCGGCATCGTGCTCGATGAACCTTCCGTCGTCGCACTGCGCACCGACAGCGCCCAAACCGCCATTCAAGCCTATGGCCTTGAAGCCAAACAAATGGTCGGACGCACGCCGAAATCCATTCAAGCCGTTCGCCCGCTGCGTGATGGCGTCATCGCCGACTTCCATGTCACCGAAAAAATGTTGCAGCACTTCATCAAGAAAGTGCATGCCAGCCATTGGTTCCGCCCCAGCCCGCGCGTATTGGTGTGCGTGCCGGTGGGCGCCACCCAAGTGGAACGCCGCGCCATTCGCGAATCCGTGCTCAGCGCCGGTGCCCGCAAGGCCTACATCATCGAAGAGCCGATGGCGGCAGCGATTGGGGCGGGCATCAATGTCGATGAACCGCGCGGCTCGATGGTGGTCGATATTGGCGGCGGCACCTCGGAAGT
>DYMR01000098.1 GCA_020721485.1 Halothiobacillus neapolitanus
GCGGATGACTTCGACGAGAAGAAACAATGGGCAAACTCCTGTTTTGGTTGGTGGTTCTGTTCGGTATCGGGCTGTATTTATATGCCGCCTTTAAGTTGAAGCGCCGACGCGCCCAACCCAGCCTGCGTTCCGCGCCGGTTCACACGCACCAGACGGTGCGCTGCGCCCACTGCGGCGCCTTTGTGGCGCAGCAACAGGCCGTGCAACGCAACGGGCAGTGGTTTTGTTCCTGGGAACATGCCGCTGCTGAACCCGCCGCACCGCCCAGCCAGAATAGTCGCCCACGATGAGCGCAGCGCACACGCCGCCCCTCGGCAGACAATCCACCGATTCCGAAAACTGGCGCGGCATTCGCCTCGTCAACGCCTACCGGGTGTTCCTCGCCTTTGCGCTGGTGGCGGCGGCGATTACCGGCCGAGGCCCGCAAGTTTTCGGCCACGACGATTCCTATTTATTCGCCTTCACCGCCTGGGGCTATCTGATTCTGGCGATGGGCTTCGAGTTTTTGCTGGAGCTGCGGGCGGTGCCCTATCGGCCGCAAGCGCATTTGCACACGCTCGGCGATTTGCTGGTGCTGACGCTGATTATTCACGCCTCGGGCGGCGCGGGCGGCGGCATTGCCCTGCTGATGATTATCGCCGTGGGCTTGAGCGCCGTGCTGTTGGGCGCAACGGCGGCCATGGGCTATGCGGCGCTGGCCACCTTGCTGGTCTTGGGCGAAACCAGTTGGAGCACCTTTTTCGATGGCCGCGAACGGCAATTCGCCGCCGCCGGATTCTTAGGCTTCGCGCTGTTTGTCGTCGCCATGCTGGTGGCCTCGTTTGAACAGCGCATGCGCCGCATCGAGCGCCTGACCGCCCGACGCGAGCGGGAGGTCAGTTACCTGTCGAGCCTCGCGGTGCAGGTTATCGAGCAGGCGCCAAATGGGATTTTGGTCAGCGCGCCGGATGGCCAAGTCGAATACATCAACTCCGCCGCGCGGCAGTTGCTTGCCGCCCGCCGCCGAGCCGATGCGCCGGAAGTGACCGGTAGCTCGGGGGCGGTGGCGATGGCGCTTGCGGCGGTGCATCCGGGGCTTTCCACCGCTTTGCAGAACTGGTACGACGACACCGGCGCGCATCCCGAAGCCGCCGAATTCAACGAGCCGCACCGCTTTCGTGCGGAATTTCACCGGCTGGATACCGTGCTCGGTCAACGGGCGCTGGTCGTCTTGATTGACCTATCCAGCGAGGATGCGCGCCTTCAGCAAACCAAGCTCGCCTCGCTGGGGCGGCTGACCGCGAGCATCGCCCACGAGGTGCGCAATCCGCTGTCGTCAATTCGGCAGGCCACAGAATTGCTGGCCGATTCACGCGATGACGCCGAGCGGAACGAGCTGATCCCGATCATTATTCGCCACAGTGCGCGCATCAACACCCTGATCGAAGGCATTCTCGATGTCGCCCGCCGCCCGCAAGTGCAAGCCACGCGCATCGACCTCGCCCAATGGCTGAAAGAATTCACCGAACTGCATCGACTGGATTGGGATGCGAGCGCGGTGCAGGTGCAATTCCCCGCATTGTTGCCGAACGAAGCGGTGATTCGGTTTGATGCCTCGCATCTTTGGCAAATCATGGACAACCTCGCAGCCAATGCCAAACGGCACGGCAAAAGCAGCGATGGCCGCATCCGCATCGCTCTGCACTGCCACATTCAAGACGAAGAATGGCTGCAAATTCGCTTTTGCGATGCCGGCGCCGGGCTCACTCCCGCCGCCATGCGGACTTTGTTCGAACCGTTTTTTACCACCCATGCCGAAGGCGTGGGGCTCGGGCTGTACATCAGCCACGAACTCGCGCTGGCCAACGGCGCGCATCTATTTGCAGAACCGCTGCCCGCGCCCAATTCCGGCGTGTGTTTTGTGCTGCGCGCGCCGCGCGTGGCATGATGCGGCGCTGCCACAAGGAATGTTGTGATGACTGCCTGTTTGATCGTTGACGACGAAATCGATATCCGCACCCTGATCGCCATGGCGCTCAAGCGCGAAGGCGTGATCTGCCACCTCGCGGCCGATCTCGCCGAGGCGCGCAATCTTCTCAACCAACACGGCCATGCCTTGAGTTTTTGTTTGACGGACATGCGCCTGCCCGATGGCGACGGCCTGGATTTACTCGATGAAATCCGCACCGGCTGGCCGAATATGCCCGTTGCGGTCATCACCGCCCACGGCCAGGTCGATGCCGCCGTGCGCGCGTTGAAGGCGGGCGCGTTCGATTTTGTCTCCAAGCCCATCGAACATGCCGTGCTCAAACGCCTGTTGCGCGATGCGCAAAATCTGAGCGCGACCCCTCATTCGTTGACAGAAATTCCGTCAGAACACCCGCCGCAACCGACCACCCCGCGCCCCGACGCACCGCAGGCGCAGGCCAATTCTTCCCTGATCGGCCAATCCGTCGCCATGCACACCCTGCGCAGCACCATCGCCAAGGTCGCGCGCTCACAGGCACCCGTGTTCGTGTGTGGGGAATCGGGCACCGGCAAAGAGCTGGTCGCGCGGGAAATTCACCAGCACAGCGCCCGCGCCCAAGGCCCGTTTATCGCGGTCAACTGCGGTGCGATTCCCGCCGACCTGATCGAAAGCGAATTGTTCGGCCACAAAAAGGGCGCGTTCACCGGCGCACATCACGCGCATGAAGGCTTATTCCGCGCAGCGGAAGGCGGCGTGTTGTTTTTGGATGAGGTGGCGGATTTACCCCTCGGTCTGCAAGTCAAATTGCTGCGCGCCATTCAAGAGCGCAAGGTCCGCCCCGTCGGGGAATCCATCGAAGTCCCGATTGATGTGCGCATCATTTCCGCCTCACACCAAGATTTGAATCACGCCGTGACCGAAGGCAAATTCCGCCACGATTTGTTCTACCGGCTCAATGTCATCGAACTGCGCGTGCCGCCACTGCGCGCGCGTTTGGATGACCTGCCCGCGCTGTGTCAGCACATCCTCAACAAACTCTGCACCCGTGAGGATCGCCCTGCACCCACGCTCACGGCCGACGCTCTGGTCTGGCTCAGCCAACAACCGTTTCCTGGCAATGTACGCGAATTGGAAAACCGCTTGGAACGGGCGCTGGCGCTCACCGAGATCGACCACCGCCACATCGGCCAGCGGGAACTCTCCGGCGAATCCTTCCATGCGGACGAGCGACCACCCGCCGCCCCGCCGGCGCGTCTACCCAGCCTCGCGCACGATCCCGCAGAAGCCGAAGAACAACGGCAAGTGCTCAGCGCCCTGGCGCAAACCCGCTGGAATCGCAGCGAAGCCGCTCGCCAACTGGGGCTCTCGCTGCGGCAACTGCGGTACCGGCTGAGCAAATGGGGCATTGAATAAGCAAAACCCACGGACAAGCCATGCGCCTGATTTGTCGGAAAAAACTGACACGCCGCGTTGCTTTGCGCCTTCGATCGGCTGATTTAGTATGCACTGAATTACTGCTCTGCCGAGGACGGCGCCCGCAGTAATCCGGCCGCCGCCCCCAGCAAGAGGGGCGCGGTAAACCCCCTCAGCTCAGGAGATTCACGCATGGAATTGTTCAGCACCGATTGGATGCAGTCCTACCGTTCGCACTGGAATAGCACGCCGGAAGTCGCCGACGCCTTAGCGCGCGCGCAATTTTGCACCACCATCGGCGTCGGCTTTCCCGACCACGATGCCCCGTCCGCCTTCGTGCGCGTCGAACACGGCCAAATCGTTCACGCCGGCCCGTATGACGGCACCGATCTGGACTGGGATATGCGCGCCCATCCCGAACAATGGGAAAAATGGCAAGATTCCCCGCCCGGCATGGTGGGTCTGGGCTCCGCCGTCGCTTTGGGTCGGCTCAAATTTTTCGCCGGCGACTACGCCACCATGATTAAAAATCCGGCCTTGGCAGGTCCGTTCGTGAAAAGCTTCGGGTTAATGCCGAAAGTACGCGCCAGCGCAGCGGCCTGATTCGTCTTTAGAGCGTCATGAAAAAACCGGGCAATGCCCGGTTTTTTTTGCTTCACGCGGATACTCTTCAAGCGGACTCTGAGGCACCCACAGCCGGCAAAATACGCCCCACATGCCGCTCCGCGCGATTCGCCGGAAATGTCACTGAAAAGGTGCTGCCGTGATTCGGCTGGCTGACAATATCCAAGCGCGCACCGTGTCGCAAAATCACATGCTTCACAATCGCCAAACCAAGCCCCGTGCCGCCACGCGTGCGGGAACGACCCACATCAATCCGATAGAAGCGCTCCGTTAAGCGCGGAATGTGGCGCGGCTCGATGCCGATGCCGGTATCCCGGACGAAAAAGACCGGTTCGCCCTGTTCGTTTTGCTGCCAACCAATGGTGATTCGCCCCCCGCCTGGGGTGTACTTCACGGCGTTAAACACCAAATTGGACAACGCGGAATGCAGTTCGCGCACAATGCCGACCAACCACAGGCCTTCATCGAACGCGCAGACAATATCGTGCCGCTCTTCGCCGGACAGCAGTCGCGCATCATCCGCAATGAGTGTCAGCAGCCCCTGCATGTCGATGGATTCAAAATACTCGGCATCCGGGTGGGTGGTTTCCAGCCGCGACAGCAACAGCAGGTCTTCCACAATGCGGCGCATCCGCTCAGACTGTTGGTGCATGTGCGTCAAAATGCGGAACAGCTCGCCCTCGGTATCGGCCTCCGTATCCAGCAGCGTTTCCAGATAGCCCGCCAACACGGTTAAGGGCGTGCGCAACTCATGCGAAACATTGGCCACAAAATCCTGCCGCACACCTTGCAACCGGTACAGCGCCGTCACATCGCGCCCGATCAGCAATAGCCGATCATCGCCATAGGCTTCCAGTCGCAGGCTCAGCGCCCGATGTTCGCCCCCCGGCGATTGAAATTCGAGCGCGCGCCCCGCCACGCCTTCGCCGAGCCAACTGGTAAATACCGGATCCCGAATCAGGTTATCCACCCGCAAACCCACATCACTGCGGTTTAACCGCAGCAACTCGCAGGCCGCATGGTTCAGCCATTCGATTTCGCGGTTCGGCGCCAGAACGATCATTGCGTCCGGCACCGACATCGCCGAGTGGTGGTAGCGCTTGAGTAATTCCGCCAGCTTGCGCTGCCGCCGCCCCCAAGCCGCGCGAATCCGCCGCTGCCGATCCTGAATCAAACCCGGCAAACCATAGACCGCAGCGCCGCTGTGATGCCGCCGGGCGGCGCGTGCCACGCGCAACAGTCGATACACCAGCGACGCCGCATAGCCAGAAACGCCCAGCGCCAACGCCCAGCCCGCATCGCCCCCGGCCATCATGACGCCCGCACCCAACAGCAAAAACAGCAACAGCAGAAACAATTCCTGCCGCCAACGCGCCACACCCAGCCGACGGACGCGCTGGGAATGACTCATGGAGGGGCGACGGGCAGGGTGCGACACCGGTCAGCGCCTTAGGTTTTGCTCGACAGGCGATAGCCCACGCCGCGCACGGTTTGAATCAAGCCATCAAATCCGCTCGGCAGCAGCGCTTTGCGCAGGCGCAGAATGTGAACATCCACGGTGCGTTCTTCCACATAGGCATTGCGCCCCCAAATCCGATCGAGCAATTGCGTGCGGCTGAACACGCGCTCGGGGTGGGTCATGAAAAACGACAGCAGCCGGAATTCGGTCGGGCCGATTTCGACATCCACATCCCCGCCCACCACCCGATGGCTTTCCGGATCGAGCTTCAACCCCGCCACTTCGATCACGCCGCCTTCGTCTTCCGGCGACGCGCGGCGCAGTACCGCCTTAATCCGCGCCATCAGTTCGCGCGGCGAAAAGGGTTTGGTGATGTAGTCATCGGCACCGGCTTCGAGGCCGCTCACCTTGTCCTCTTCCTCGCCGCGCGCCGTCAGCATGACAATCGGCACATCGCGGGTCAGCTCGTCGCGCTTCATGCGGCGGGCGAATTCAATTCCGCTCGCACCCGGCAGCATCCAATCGAGCAACACCAAATCCGGCAGTTTTTGCGACATTTGCTCAAACGCCTCCGTCACATCGCCCGCCTCCACCAGATCGTAGCCGGCTCGCCCCAAGGCAAACGACACCATCTCGCGGATCGGCTTTTCATCTTCCACAATCAAAATCGTTCTACGCAGCGCCATGGCATCCACTCGTGTTGCAAAATTTTGACTATTTGACCGAAAACGGGTGACACGATTGTGACAATATGACAGCGAAATCGCGGCACTGCAATTCGGCGCGGTGCGCGGTAGAGTAGTGACGGATTATTTGCTGAGGCATTGACATGATTGACCCCGCGCACCGACACGAAACCGTTCGCATCGCACTGGCCGAAGACTTGGGTAGCGGCGATGTGTCCGCGCAACTCATTCCCGCCGATACGCCGATTCGCGGGCAAATCATCGCACGAGAAGCCTGCACCCTGGCCGGCTGCGCTTGGGCGCAAGAGGCATTTCATCAGGTCGCCCCCAATACCGATTTGCGCTGGCTGGCCGCCGATGGCGACACGCTCGAACCCAATCAGCGCATTGTGGACATTGCCGGCGATGCACGCGCCGTGCTCACCGCTGAACGCACCGCCTTGAATTTTCTGCAAACGCTCAGCGGCACGGCAACGGCAACCCAAACTTATGTGCGCGCGGTGGCCGGCACCCGGACGCGCATTTTGGATACCCGGAAAACCCTGCCCGGCCTGCGTTTGGCGCAAAAATACGCCGTGACCTGCGGCGGCGGCATGAACCACCGGCTCGGGCTGTACGACATGGTGCTCATCAAGGAGAACCACATCATGGCAGCGGGCTCGATTACCGCCGCCGTTGCTGCCAGCCGTCGGCTGCACCCCACGCTGCCGCTGGAGGTGGAAGTCGAAAATTTTGCAGAACTGGACGAAGCGCTCGCCGCCGGCGCCAACCGCATCTTGCTGGACAACTTCACCATCGACGCCTTGCGCCAAGCCGTTCAACACACGGCAGGTCGCGCCCAGCTGGAAGCCTCCGGCAATGTGGATCTCAGCACGGTGCGCGCGGTGGCTGAAACCGGCGTAGATTTCATTTCCATTGGCGCACTCACCAAACATGTGCGGGCGGTGGATTTATCGCTGCGGTTCTCG
>DYMR01000099.1 GCA_020721485.1 Halothiobacillus neapolitanus
CCGCCTACGACCCAGCCAGCCTGGTTGGCCGACACACCGTGATGGTGGCGAACCTCAAACCTCGGCAAATGAAATTTGGCCTCTCCGAAGGGATGGTACTTGCCGCCGGTGGCGATGGCGGGCTATATATCCTCTCGCCCGATCAAGGTGCAAAACCGGGGATGCGGGTGAAATAGTCCGTCACCCCTCAACAAAAAAGCCCCTGAAACGGGGCTTTTTAATTTTTCCATATATTATATTTTTACATTAAATTCAATTGGTTAATAAATGCCCCATACAGAATATGCGCAGAGATTAACAGGCTGTTGAAAAATGATTTCAACAGCCTGTTAAAGCAAGCCAAGGATGGCTTGCCCGAAGATCAAGCATCGTCAGTGCTTGATTTTCGCCCATCGTTACGGGCGTGTACCGGAACGATGGGGTTGAAAAAACGACAGGGAAGTCTTTTTTCAACATCCTGTTAACTCTGTTGACTTTCCACCCCCACCCCAGCCCTCCCCCCTCAAGGGGGAGGGTGAATCGCATGTCCTTTGGCTCACCCCTTAGTCCGCCTCAAGGGGCGCACCGGGTCAAAGTTTACGCTATAGAAACTCGATTAATCCGGTATTTTGGCCTTGACCACAGAAGGATCATGCGCCGACGGCGGGGACGGCACCGGAATTTTGGGGTCATCGTCGTCCAGCAACATGCGGTGCGCCGGGCCATCCAAGTCTTCGTATTGATTATTCCGAATCGCCCAAAACACGGCCCAGACCATCACGCCAGCGATCACCACGCTGAGCGGCACGAATAAATACAACACAGCCATTTTGTCCCCTCCTGGTGGGAAGCCCCACGCCGAACTTTTTTATTGGATTGTGCGCCTATGATTGTACGCCGAATGCATCGGTTCCCGCGCAATCTGCTCAGACGATAAAAAACCCGCGCAAGGGCGGGTGCAGACAATAAAAAACCCGCACAGGGCGGGTTTGGGGCTGGCTCGATTCTCAGGAGTCGAGCAAAAGGCAGATTCAAGCCGCGTTATTGCACGGTGGCACTGCGCGCGCCCACATCCAAGTTGCTGGCATTACGCAGGGCAGCAATCCGCTCATCCAGCGGCGGGTGGGACATGAACAACCGCCCAAAGCTGCCTTGGTGGCCGGAAATCCCGAAGGCGGTCATCTGCGCCGGCAGTTGTGCCGGGGTTTCGTAGTTGAGCTTCAACCGTTCCAAGGCCGCGATCATTTTTTGACGGCTGGCAAAGCGCGCACCGGCTTCGTCGGCACGGAATTCGCGCTGGCGCGAGAACCACATCACGATCACGCTGGCCAGAATGCCGAAGATAATTTCCGCGACGATGGTGGCGACATAAAAGCCAATGCCCGGCGCATCATCTTGGTTTTTCAGCAGCACGCGATCCACGAAGTACCCCACGATGCGGGCAAAGAAGATCACGAAGGTGTTCACTACGCCTTGAATCAAGGTCAGGGTAATCATATCGCCGTTGGCAATGTGGCCGACTTCGTGACCCAGTACGGCTTCGGCTTCATCGCGGCTCATGTTCGCCAGCAGGCCGGTCGAAACGGCCACGAGGGCGTTATTTCGGCTGGCGCCGGTGGCAAAGGCGTTGATTTCCGGCGAATCGTAAATCGCGACTTCCGGCATGCCGATGCCCGCCATTTTGGCTTGCCGTTCGACGGTTTGCACCAACCAACGCTCCGCTTCGTTGCGCGGTTGCTCAATCACTTGCGCGCCGACACTGCGTTTGGCCATCCATTTGGACATCATCAGCGAAATCAAGGAACCGCCGAAACCAAATACGGCCGCCAGCACGAGGGTTGAAGTGTAGTTGATGCCATCTTTGGTCATGGTGGCGCCCAAACCAAATACCTTGGAGATCACAAACCAGGCGACGGTCAGGATCAACATCACGGCTAAGTTGGTTAACAGGAACAAGAAAATGCGCTTCATGGCGGTGTTGTCCTCCCAAAGAGACAAAACGACAAAGGAACAAATCAAAACTGAGATTTAGTCAAATACTCTACTGAAAAGTTTGGGTTTATTCTGAAATTTTCAAGTAGCTTCGCACATTATCACGCGCCGATGCTTCCGCCCCGCAGTATGGCAATGACCCGCGCTTCGCGCCGCAACATCAGCGGCGTTTGCCACGACGCTCTGGGCGTTGGGTACAAGGGCAAGGCGCGTAATCCGCGTTGATCGGCTTGCCACGCCAGATAATCGGCGCTCGGCATCATCGCGGCGGCAGTTGTCTCGATGCGTTGCCACGATGCCCACGCCAGCGGGCTGCGCCAGCCGAGCAAAACCCAACCCAGCGCGTACTCTGCCGCAATTTTGCCCACAGGATCGGCCGACATCAGCCCCAGCCACAAAGAGATGTCCGCCGGGCTGGGCGGCGCTGCCACCGCCCCCGTGATCCAGTCCCGCACGGATGCCCGCAACGCTGGCGAAAGAGGCGTCCGGCTGGGTAGATACAGCGCATCCAGCGGCGATTCCGTCATGCGTTCGGCTGCTTGCGCTGGCCGCGCAGGAGTTCTTCAACCACCAGCCGCATGAGATTTTTGGCGATCAAGGGTTCGGTGGGTGGCAGTACGCGGCACAGTCGCATGGCCTGCTGCCCAATCCGCAGCGAATACAGCGCCACCCCAACCCCCTGCCCGGCGCGCGCACCCACTTGCATCAGCAGGTTCGACAACCAGGTTTGACTGGCGGAATCCAGCACCGTTTCCGTCACCGTGGTGAAGGCAATGTTGCGCAGGATGAGTTGATACAAGCGCCAACGCGCCGTCGCCGACCAGCGAATGCCGTACAGCCCGGCAATGCGTTCCACCAAGGCCGCGTTCCGCCAGGCCACGAGCAATAAATCAATGGCGGGATATGGGCTGGCGGCAATGAATAACCCGGTTTTCAGTGCTTCGCGTTTGATGAGTGCCACGGCTTGCCGATCCTGCGGCGCATACCATTGCCGCAATACATCGGCGGCTTCGGGCAATTGCCAACCGGCATCGACCTTCGCGATGGCGGCCTGCAAGGCGGGCAGATGCGGGCTGCGGCGATACAGCGTTTGCACGGCACGCAACCGTTCTACCGCACCGGTCATCGGCACGGGCTGCGCCAAATCCTTCGCCCATTGGACTTGTTCCGCGCTGATGGCATCGAGCTGTGCGCGGGCACGGTGCGCTTGCCAGCCAAGCCAGACAAATCCGCCCAGCAAGCCCACACCCACCGCCAGTAACCCGCCCCCGAGCCAGGACGACAGCGCCCAGCCCCAAACCACGGTTTGCCCCCACAACACGGCGAGCCACAACAGAATGGCCGCCGTCAGCAAGCGCATGAAACCCTGGGTGCGCGAGGGCGGCAATAATGCCTCGGGTTCACCTGCTTCGACCTCATCGCCCGACCAGGCCGTCGGGTCGATTTCTGGCACTTGGGCGCCGGTGCGGTGAACCACTGTGCGCAGAATCTGTTCCTCTGGTTGGCTCATTTTGCCTCCAGTAAAAATTTAATCAGTTGATCGACCCGGCGGGACGGAAATGCCCGCGCCCGATCCAACCCCGGCGGCGGCGCCAATACGGGCAACTCCGCAATCCGCAGATTAAGCTGATGCGGCAAGGCATCCGGCAAGCTCGGCGGAGTGAATTCAATGCGTTCCCCGCGTCGTTTATCCACCCCAATCAAACGGGGATGGCCCGGCGAACTTTCCTGCACCTGTGCGGCTTGAATGGCGGTCATCGCGAACACTTTCAAGTCGATGTCGGCCGCAGCCAAGCGCTGTACCGATTCATACAAAAAGGATTCGACCAAGGATTGCAGCCGGAGTTGATCGGCGGGCAACACATGGTCGATTTTGGTGGCACAAATCGCCACGCGGCGGATTTTTCGGCGGAACAAGCGCCCCAACCAATGATCTTGGCCATAACGGAACGGCGCCAGCGCGCCTTCAATCGCTGCGCGCATATCTTGCAGCGCCGCTTGCCCGGCAGTCATCGCACCGAGCACATCGATCAAAATGACTTGCGCATCCAACGATTGAAAATGCTGCTCGAAAAACGGCCGCACCACTTGATCGCGATACGCCAAATAGCGCGCGCGACAAACCGCGCCGTAACTTGCTTTCGGCCAATTCGGAGCATCCGATGCCAAAGCGCTTAAAGCAAACAGGGGGATGAACGGCGCGGCCAGCGGATCATAGGCATCGCCGGGCAACAAAAATCGCCCCGGCACATTTTGACTGAGGGCCTGCGGCGCTTGGCGGCACAGGGCGAGAAAGTCCGCCCATTCGTGCTGCAATCGGCTGAGTGTTGCTTCATCGGCCGGTTGAGCGGGGTCCAGCGCGGCCAATTCTGCCAGAAGTGCCCGCCCCAACGAGGCACGCGGCTCACGGGCGCAGCCATCCCAAACCGCTTGGCAAAATTGAGTATACGACCAATCCAACAACTGCAAATCCAACAGCCATTCGCCGGGATAGTCCACCAATTCAATCACTTGCTTGCGCGGTTGCAGGGAATACCACGGGCGATCATAGGTCAGCTCGATGCGCGCGACCGACCAGTCTGTGGTCGATTTCGGCCAGCGCGGTGGATGTCCGGTTAAGGCCGTCAATCCCGCGTCGTAATCGAAGGCTCGCGGGGTATCGCGCTGCCAATGGCCATGCACGAGCGCATCCAAGGCGGGCACACCGGAAAATGAACCACGCCGCACATTTTCCAGATGGTTGATGAGGGTGGTGATGAGGGTGGATTTTCCCGCCTGCGACAGCCCCGTCACACCAATGCGCAGCACCGGGCTAAACCAAGAATCAGCCATGGCGGGGCTTACCTTTGCCAGCGCGCGCGGTGACGGTCGAGCCACTGAAGCGCGATGATCGGTGCCGCAGAGCAAATTCGACCTTGATCGACGGCGGCCAATGCCTCATCCAGCGGCATCACGGTCAAACGAATGTCTTCATGCTCTTCGGGCAACCCGTGAAAACGCGCGCTGGGCAGTGCGTCAATCAAGCCCAGAAACAGGGCAATGCTTTCCGTCGTGCCGCCGGGGCTGACCCAATAGCGCGTGATCGGCACCAAAGTCACGCCGTGCAACCCGGCCTCTTCCTCTAATTCGCGCAAGGCCACCGCCTCGACCGATTCCTCCGGCTCAATCATGCCGGCGACGATTTCCGTCAGCCACGGGCCACCGGGCGCTTCCAACGCGCCGGGGCGAAATTGCTCGGTCAACACCACTTGTCCACTGGCGGCATGAAACGGCAGCACCGCGACGGCATGACCACGCTCGAACAACTCCCGCGTCAACGGCGGCGACATCTGCCCGTCAAATCGGGCAAACCGCAGGGTGTAGCGATTCAGCGCAAAAAAACCGCGATACAGCGATTCGGTGCTCAACAGCTCATAGCGCATCGGCTTGATCCTGAATGAAATAAGTCAATAGAGGCGTTATTCTTGTGGCGGAAGTGTTCCGCCGACTACTGAGGTTGCCGCCCGATGGATCCCCTGTTACGACTCTTAGAGCCGCTGATCGGCAGCCCGCTACACTTGGACGGCTTCAGCGGAACGGTGGTCGATGTGTTGGCCGACCCACCCGCGTTGGTTCTGGCCGCTGGTCAGGGTTTGGCCATCGAATGCGACCACCTGGGACGACCGCAGCAACAGACCGGAGTCAACCATACCATCAGCCTGCTAAGCCCGCAGGGCAGCGCGTTATCGGCTGAAATTCAGCGGCAACTGCCTGAACCCTTGGCGCGCGCGCTGCATGCTTTACTGATTGACGCTGCGGAATAATTCCGGCGAACTGGCACCGTCTCGCGCAAACCTAAGTATTTGAATTTTCTAAAAATTTCAAAGATTGCGACACACACCCCTTGATGGGTGATTGCGACACTCCCTTCCCCTTGAAAAGAGGCGGGGGCGACACCCCTCCCCTTGAGGGCGGGGCGACACACCCTCGCCCTTAAAAAGGGGCGGTCTACACTCCCTCCCCCTTGAGGGGGGAGGGCCGGGGGGGGGGTGAAACGCTCACAAAATAGGAAAATCAATTACCCCAGCCTGCCGCACGCGCGCGTCCCGCCCACCCAGGGCAGATGAATGACCTCAATCAAAACCCTGCGCTAAGCGCACGAATCGCGTCATCAATTTCCTGATCGATCAGGCTCACCGTCAAATCAATCCCCAGTCGCGAGGCGGCAGTAATCGGGCGACCGTCCGGGGTTTCGGTCAAATTGCGCGCTTGGGCAATCGCGGTAATCACCACATCGGCATAATTGGCTGGCTGATCATGCACATAGGCCAAATCCCCCGCCACACGAATCACTTGTTCAAACAGGGTGGGGAAATCCCATGCCTGCATGATTTTCACCCCCAACCGGGGTTGCAAACTCAATACCAGTTCATTCAAAACGGCTGGCGCTTCCAGCAATTTGGGAATGTCTTCGGCCACCACAATCACGGGAATGCCGCCCACGCCGTGCAACAAGCCCGCCAACAGGGCTTGATCCGGGTCAAGCTTGGTGTATTCGCGCGCAATCCGGTGCGATAAAGCGCCGATTTGCGCCGAAAATGACCAATGCTCCTGCATCGCCTGTTTCACCACCGGATGCGTGGCCTTGAACAATTGCTGCGTCGCCAAGGACACGATCAATTGGCTGACGGTGCGCATCCCCAAACGCGCAATCACTTGATGCAAGCCGTCAATTTTTTGAGCGCCACGGTACATCGCGCTGTTGGCGACCTGAATCAGCCGCGCGGCGATGGCCGGATCTTGTGCCACCACATCAACCAAATCCTGCACGGTGCTATCGGGCGATTCGGCAATCCGCCGCGCCCGCAAAGCGACCTCCGGCAACACCGGCAGCGCAATGCCCTTTTCAACGATTTTATTGACGATCGCTTGTTCCAGCGCTGGATTGGACATGCCGCTCTCCTTCTATTTTTCGGCGGCTGAAAACCACCGAGATTTCCTTATATAACAGGATGTTGAAAAAAGACTTCCCTGTCGTTTTTTCAACCCCATCGTTCCG
>DYMR01000100.1:0-5263 GCA_020721485.1 Halothiobacillus neapolitanus
CCCCGGCGGAAACCCGCCGCGTCGCGTATCGGCCGCAACCTGCGGCGCGATTACCGGCTCGCGCGATGTCATCACCGCGCCGATGAGGTTGTCCGGGTTGCAAAACAGCATGTTGCCCGCCATGACCCGCTCATACAGCGCATCGGATTCCGCGCTCCACGAAAGGTTGGCGATGGCGTGAATTTTCAGGCAGGGCGTGGCTTCGACCCCGAACAGCACCTCGCCCAGAAAGCCGAACTGCGCCCCGGTGACGGCCAGCAATTGATCGAGCATCATCTGCCACACGGCGACGGGATCGACTTGCGCCAAAAACGAGCGCACCGTGGTGTTCAGCCCACTCAACAACTGCTGTTGGTTTTCGATCAAGGTTTTGGCGCGAATTTCATCGGTCACTTCCTGGGTGACGCCGACAAAGGCGATGGGCTGGCCGCCCGCATCGCGCACAAGGTCGCCGCGCGCGCGCAGCCAGCGCTGCCCTTGCGGGTGGGTGCAGTCGGCCAGCGGATACTCGAACCGAAACACGGTTTTGTAGGCGAGCGCGTGTTCAAACGCGGCATCAATACCGGCATGAAACGCCGGGTCGATCCGCGCCCGCAGCGCCAAATGCTCGATGCGCTGGGTGCCCGCCGGATAGCCCAGAAGCTGGGCAAAGCCTTCACTGATCGTCATCTGCCCGCTGCGCATATCGAGCGACCAAGCGCCCTGCTGAGCGAAGGCTTCGCCGCGCCGGTGGATTTCCTGCAAGCGCTGATTGTCCAGCTTGGCTTGCATCACCGCCGCTAATTGCAGCCCGAAATCGGCCAATAGCTGGATTTCTTCGGCATCCAGAATTCGCGGCGCCGTGTCCATGATGCACAGCGTGCCGACCGCGTATTCGCCGCTCAGCACCAGCGGCACGCCGGCATAGAACCGAATGCCGAGTTCCCCCGTGACCATCGGGGAATCCGCGCTGCGCGGGTCTTGCGTAGTTTCGGGAATTACCAATGGCGGATAGGGCGGCACCGGTGCGTGCGAGCAAATTGCCAAATCGCGGGGTACTGAGCGCATGGGAAGACCCAGCACCGCTTTAAAGCGTTGAGTATCGGCATCCGCTAAGGCGACAAGCGCAATCGGCACCTTGAACACCCGCCGCAGGATGTCCACCGCGCGGCGGTAGATCAGGTCATCGGTTTCGCCGAACAAGTCCAGTTCATGCAAAACGGCGAGGCGTTCGGTTTCGTTGGCGGGGTGCGGTGCTAAGGGGCTCATGCCGGAACCTGCAAATGAAAAACCCCGCTACGGTAGCACGCAGCGGGGTTTTGCGAAGCGTCCTACTGTTGCGAGGGAAGGATCAGAATATCCACCCGACGATTCTGCGCGCGGCCTTCGGCGGTGGCATTGCTGGCGATGGGTCGGGTCATGCCGTAGCCAATTGCCTGCATGCGGTTGTACGGCACGCCGTATTGCCCCAGCGCGCTGACGACACTTTGGGCGCGGTTTTGCGACAGTTGTTGGTTGAAGCTGGCCGAGCCGGTGGAGTCGGTGTTGCCTTCAACCCGCACCATCGTGCCGGGGTATTGGTTGATGCTTTGCGCGAGTTGCTGCAACACGGGCATGAATTGCGGCTTCAGGCTGGCGCTGCCGGTGTCGAAGGTAATCGCTTCCGGCGCTTGCAGATGAATGCCGTCGCCTTGTCGTTGCACATCCACCCCGGAGCTGGCCATTTGCTGCTGCAACTGCGCGGCTTGTTTGTCCATTTGGTTGCCGATCAAGCCGCCGACGCCTGCGCCCACCGCCGCGCCGATCAAGGTGCCGCCGGTTTTATTGCCTCGACCGGCAATCAGGTTGCCTGCCAATGCGCCCACACCCGCGCCAATGGTGGCGCCGGTGGTGGTCTTGCCATATTCCCCTTGATAGGGGTTTTGCGCGCAACCCGCCGTGGCGACCAGGGTGGTGACCAAGCTGCCGAGAATGAGTTTTTTCATCATGATGCGTGACTCCTGTGGCGAAAACGATGAACGACCATCAATGCAATGCGGAGTTTAATCTAGCACGCATGCGATGGATTCGATGTGGCTGTTTTGTGTCAATTGGTTTCATTGGGCGGCGCGGCTGGGCGCAAGTTCCTGAATGGTGTCGATCAGCCGTTGCACCATCTCTGGGCTGTGGTCGGCGCTGAGGGTGATGCGCAGGCGGGCGCTGTGGGCGGGCACGGTCGGCGGGCGAATGGCGGGGACGAATAGCCCCCGCGCTTTGAGGGCATCGGCCAGTGCCACCGTGCGATCAGCGGCTCCGATGAGCAGGGGTTGAATCGGGGTGGCGGAGGCCATGAGCCCGCCGTGTTCGGCCAGTGCGCTGCGCAGTTGTGCGACCCCGGCACGCCACGCGGCGCGCCGCGCATCGCCCTCCCTGATGAGCCGCAGGCTGGCTAGGGTGGCCACGGCGAGGGCGGGCGGGGCGGCGGTGGTGAATAGATAGGGTCGGGCGCGTTGGCGCAGCACTTCGAGCGGCTGGGCGGCGCCGGCGATGAAGGCGCCCGCCGTGCCAAAGGCTTTGCCGAGGGTGCCGACTTGAATCAGCCGCTCGGGAGGGCTGAGTTTCGTGTCGATCACGCCTTGTTCGCTGAGGGTGCCTCGGCCCCCTTCGCCCCACACGCCAAAGCCGTGGGCATCGTCCACCACCAGCCAAGCATCGTAGCGTTCGGCCAGCGCGAGCAATTCGGCCAGCGGGGCGGCATCGCCATCCATGCTGAACACGCCATCGGTCAAAATCAGGCGGTTGCCCGCTCCCGTCTGGGCGGCGCGGATGAGTTGCCGTTCGCAATCGGCGGGGTCGCTGTGCCGATAGCGCAGCAGCTTGGCGCCAGAAAGTTGCGCGGCATCGACCAGCGAGGCGTGGTTGAGCCGGTCGGCGATCACGGTATCGCCGCGCCCGACGAGTCCGCCGACCACGGCCAGGTTCGCCATGTAGCCGGTGGAAAACAGCAGGCAGCGCTCGACCCGCAGCCAGGCGGCGAGGGCGCGTTCCAATTCGTCGTGCGGCTCAAAATGGCCGTTGATGAGGTGCGCCGCGCCCGCGCCCACGCCCCAGCGTTGCGCGCCGGTGGCCAGTGCGTCGATCACGCTCGGGTGGTTCGCCAGCCCGAGGTAATCGTTGCTGCAAAAGCTGATGAATTCCTGCCCGTCGATGCGCATCTGCACGCCCTGCGGCGTGTGGGCGATGGGTTGATGGCGCATGAGCCCATCGGCCGCGCGCGCGCTGAGCCACTGTGTGAAATCCCGCGTTGTGATAATTTCGGTCTCCGGTCGATTCGGAACTGCCCCATGCGCTTGCCGGTAAACATTTTTCTGTGGACATTCGGTGCCACGCTATTGCCCGTGCTCGCGCTGGTGTGGGGGGTGACGGCGGTGAGCGAACACCGTTTCCAGGTGGAAGTCAACCGCGAGGTGGGCGACAACATTCAATCCCTGACCGGCGAAATCAATAATCGCCTGCGCTACGAACGCGAGGTGCTGCGCGGGATTGCGCTGTCGCAGCCGATTCAAACCATGCTGAATGTGCTGGTGGCGTCGGCGCAGGGCATTCGGCACACGGATTTAACCACGGATCGGATTCGCGCCAATTCATTTCTGGCCGGGTTGCAGCGCACGGTGCCGGGCTTGGGCAGCATCCGAATTTTGGACGCCGCCGGCAATACGGTGGTGAAAACCACGCTCGGGCGGGCGGCACCGCCGATGTTCGAAAGCCTGTCGCAGATGAACTATGTGGAGGCCGAGCTGGAAAACCCCTCGTTTCTGGCCAAGCTCAAAAGCCTGCCGATGGATGAGGTGAGTTTTTTGATGCTGCCCTCGTCGCTGTGGGATACCGCGCCCGGTCAACTGCCGAGCATGTTGTATGCGGTCTACCCTCTGCGCGCCTCCGGCAATGATCGCGCGGGGTATGTGGTGCTCAATACCTACGGCGAATATCTCGACCAAATTCTCTCGCTGTCGCCCCGCCCCCGCCTGAGCCACATCATGGTGATCGAGCATGACCCCGGCAACGCCATGCGCGATGGGCTGGTGCTGTACGACGATAAAACCGACCGCCTGTTCGTCACGCCGATGGAGGCGCACCCCGCGACCCAGCCGGTGTATGCCCAAACCATTGATGATGGGCGCTTTTGGGTCACGGCGGTCGCGCAATCCAATGGCGTGTTTGTGTCCCGCCACCACGGTCAGCGTTGGTATTTTCAGGAATATCACCCGTATCCGAACAGCCTCGTGTCGTGGTTTATCGTGCTCGGCCTGCCGGAACAGGTCACTTCCGCACCATTTGCCGACATTCACCGCAGCCTGTGGGGCTTCGCGCTGCTCGCCTTGGGGCTGAGCCTGCTGTTGGCGGGCTTGGGCGCGCGCTATTTTTCTCGCCCGATCAGTCGCTTGGGGCGAAGCTTGAAGCAGTTTGCCGATGGCAATCGGGCGCTGACGATTCCGGTGGATTCCCGCACGACCGAAGTGCGGCAGTTGCAGCAATCCTTCCGCTATTTGACGGCGCACATCAACCGCGAAGAAGCCCTGCGCCAGCGGGCAGAGCGGCAAATGGTGCAGCAGGCCAAGCTCGCCTCGGTGGGTGAAATGGCGGCGGGCATCGGCCATGAAATCAACAACCCGCTCAACAACATTTTGGCGCTCACCGCGCTGATCGAGCGCCAGCTTGGCACACAGCAACCGGCGCTGCATCGCGATGTGGTCGATCTGCGCGCCGAGGCGGAACGCATCAGCCACATCGTGCGCGGGGTAATGAACTTCGCCCGCCAACTGCCGCCCGATCACGAGCCGGTAGACATCGCCCCGTGGATTGCGGAACTGGTCGATCGCTTGCAGCCGGAGGCGATGGCGGCGGATGTGTTCTTGGACGCGGCACCCATCGCGCCGGAGTGCCAAGCGAGCTTCGACCCCAATCAAATTGGCCAAGTGGTCATCAACCTCATGCGCAATGCCATCCACGCCTCGCCGCGCGAAGGGCGCATTGCCATCACCGCCGAATGCTCGCCCGATACCCTCACTGTGTTGGTTGAAGACGAAGGCAGCGGCATCCGCGAAGACGCGCTCGACCAAATTTTCGACCCGTTTTTTACCACCAAAGCCGTCGATAAAGGCACCGGGTTGGGGCTGTCGATCAGCCTCGGCATCGTGCAATACCACGGCGGGCAACTGAGCGTGCGCAACCGCGCAGACCGCAGCGGCGTGCGGGCGGTGATGCATTTGCCGCGTGTGAAATCCTCGCCCAAAATTGGCCAAGC
>DYMR01000100.1:5363-6951 GCA_020721485.1 Halothiobacillus neapolitanus
GATGATGACCCGCGCGCCAGTGCGCTGTTCGCCCGTTTTGCCGAAACCGAGGGCTTGTCGGTGGCGGGGTTTCAGTCGGTGCGGGCGGCGCAGGAGTGGTTGGCGCAGCACCCGGCGGATCTGATTATTTCTGATCTCAAAATGCCGGAAACCACCGGCATCGAGTTTTTGGCCTGGGTGCGCGAGCGCTGGCCGAGCACGCCGTTCGTGCTGATTACCGGCTATTCCACGCTGGATGATGCGATTGAGGCACTGCGTCGGGGTGCGAACGACTTCATCAAAAAACCCTACGAACCGGCCGAGTTGGTGCGTTTGGCGCGCGAGTTGTTGCACACCGGTGCGGCCGCGCCCAGCCCCCAATTTTCGGCGGCGGAGCGGAGCATGCTGGGGCAATCGCCCGCCATTGCCGGGGTGTATCGCGTCATCGACAAGATTGCCGATGTGCGCATCAATGTGATGATCGAAGGCGAATCCGGCAGCGGCAAGGAGCTGGCCGCGCGCGCCATTCACGATCGCTCGCACTTCGCGGATAAGCCCTACATCGTCATCGACTGCGGCGCGCTGACCGATACCCTGCTTGAAAACGAATTGTTCGGCCACGAAAAAGGCGCGTACACCGGCGCCTCCAGCACCAAGCCGGGGCTGCTGGAAGTGGCCAGCGGCGGCACGGTGTTTCTCGACGAAATCGGCAATATCTCGGATGCGATGCAGGTGAAATTACTGCGGGTCATTCAAGAGCAGCAAATCATGCGCGTCGGCGGGGTCACGCCGATTCGGATTGATGTGCGGTTTATTGTCGCCAGCAACCGCGATTTGGCGGAAATGGTGTCCGCCGGGCAGTTCCGCCACGACTTGTACCACCGGCTGCATGTGGTGCGGCTGCGGATTCCGCCGCTGCGGGAGCGCAAAGAAGACATCCCGATTCTGATCGAGCACTTCATTCGCCATTTTGCCGCGCGCTACAACCGGCCAGCGGAACGCTTCACCGCCGCCTGCATGCAGCGGATTGGGCAATACGATTGGCCGGGCAATGTGCGCGAGCTCAAAAACATGATCGAACGCGCCGTGGCGCTGTCCAGCGCGGCGGAATTGCGGCTCGATCAAGAGGCCGAAGCCACGCCGCCGTGGGCAACCGCGCTGGTGCGGCCAGCGGGCGGCGGTGGGTCGGCGGAGTCGATAGACGCCGACCGCCCCACCTTGGAAGTGCTCGAACGGCGCTACATCGAAAAATTACTGCGCGAATACGACGGCAGCCGCGAGCGCACCGCGCACACCCTCGGCATCAACAAATCCACCCTGTGGCGGAAATTGCAGAGTTGGGGCGGCGTGGCCGGTGCGGAAGATTTGCTGCCGTAGGGCTAACAGACTGCCCAACCCGGCCAAATAAACTGCCTCTATGGAATTTGCTCAAAATCAATCACGCAAAATGCGGACGAAAAATTGCAGATTGCAACTTGCAATCCCAAAATTTCCCCAAACAAATCCAATTAAAACAGTTGGTTAAAAATTGGCATGCTGCGTGCATTGTTCTGTTCGTGGTCTTCCACACAACAATGAGGAGTTAAACCCATGCAAGCGAATCGTCGTG
>DYMR01000101.1:0-3322 GCA_020721485.1 Halothiobacillus neapolitanus
CCCATCCCTCTTGTCCGCTTGGCTGGGGCGGGGTGCAAATCCCCGTCTCTTCACACCACAAAACACCGAGCGGGGCGGCGTTTTGCTATCCTCGCCGGATGAACACCCAACTTCTTCTGCTCACCCGCGCCGGCTATGAAGGCGACGCGGCCGCTCAGGTGCAAGCCATCGCCGCCGAAGCCGGGGTCTACGGCTACTGCAAAGCCCAAACCCACAGCGGGTTTGTGTGTTTTATCGCCCCGGATACCGACGCGCTGACCGCCTGGTTTCGGCATGCCACGCTTGATGAGCTGATTTTCGCGCGGCAATGGTGCCTCACCGATGAGCCGCTCACCGAGTTGCCCGCCGACAACCGCCTTTCGCCCATTCTGGCGGCGTTGGGCGATCAACAATTTTCCGAGGTGTTGGTTGAAACCCCGGACGCCGACGCCACCCGCCCGCTGTTGCGGCTGTGCAAAAGTTTTGCGAATCCGCTGAGCCAAGCCCTGCGCAAGCGCGGCCAGCTCAAACCCGCCGCGCGCGATCTGCCGGTGCTGCATGTCACCTTCACCGACACCGCCACGGCCTATCTCGGCTGGTCGTATCCCGGTCGCGGCGCCCGCTGGCCGATGGGCATTCCGCGCCTGCGACAAGCGAAAAACGCGCCGAGCCGGTCGGCGCTCAAGCTCGAAGAAGCCATCATTCTGTTTTTATCGCCCGCCGAGCGCGAAGCCCTGCTCTGCGATGGCCGCACGGCGGTGGATTTGGGTGCCGCGCCCGGCGGCTGGTCGTGGCAACTGCTGCACGATGGGCTGCATGTCACCGCCGTCGATAATGGCGCGCTCGCGCCGGTCGTCGCCGATCACCCGAATCTCGAACATCGCTGCGAAGACGGCTTCGGCTTTCGCCCCAAGCGGCCGGTGGATTGGCTGGTGTGCGACATGATCGAGCAGCCCAACCGCGTCGCCGTGCTGATGGCGCAATGGCTGGCGCGCGGCGATTGTCAGCGCGCGCTGTTCAACCTGAAATTGCCGATGAAGAAACGCCAACAATCGGTGGCCGAATGCCAAGCGGCCATTGATGACGCGCTGCGCGACAGCGCCCGCCCCTACACTTTGACGCTGCGGCAGCTGTATCACGACCGGGACGAAGTCACCGCGTATTTACATTGGGGCTGATTGCCCCCTCACGCGGCGGGCGCGGCCTGTGCCCGCCGATGCACATCCGGCAGAATCAACGCCACCGCGCCGATCAGCGGCAAAAAGCTGCATAGCTCGATCAAAGCGTCCACGCCGAACCGGTCGGCAAAATGCCCCAGCAAGGCGGCACCCACGCCCGCCGACCCGAACGCAAAGCCAAAAAACAGGCCGGAAATCGCGCCGATGCGTTCCGGGAATAACTCTTGGGCGTACACCACCATCGCCGGAAACGCCGACGCCAGCCCGAATCCGATCAGCAACAGCAAGGCCGATTGCGCCCCCAGCCCCACATGCGGGAACAGCAGGGTGAACGGCGCCACCCCGAGAATCGACAACCAAATCACGCGATGCCGCCCGATGCGGTCGCCCAAAGGCCCGCCGAGCAGGGTGCCCGCCGCCACGGCGAACAGCAGCAGGAATAAATGCAATTGCGCGGCCGGCACGGTCAAAGCAAACCGATGAATCAAATAAAACGATAAGTAGTTGTTCATGCTCGCCAAATATAAAAATTTGGAGAACATCAACAGCAGCAGCGCCGCCAGCAGCCACAGGCGCAGCCGGCGCGACAGATTCGGCGGCGGCAACTGTTTTTTGGGCTTCGGTTTGCGGTGCTGCACGGCGGCCCAGCGGGCGACAAAAAACAGCACGATCATCGCCAGCAGCGCCGCGCCGGAAAACCACGAAATGCTGATCTGCCCGTGCGGAATCACAATCAGCGCCGCCAGCAAAGGCCCCGCCGCCGTGCCGCCATTGCCGCCCACCTGAAAAATCGACTGCGCCAGCCCCGGACGGCTGCCCGCCGCCATCCGCGCCACCCGCGAAGATTCCGGATGGAAAATCGACGAACCGATCCCGACCAGCATCGCCCCGGTGAGCAAAAAGCCATAGCTCGGCGCGAAGGCCAGCACCAGCAGGCCGGTCAGGGTGAACCCCGTGCCCATCACCAGGGAATACGGCATCGGTCGGCGGTCAATCCATTGCCCGATCAACGGCTGCAAAATCGCCGCCGTCAACTGAAAACTCAAGGTAATCATGCCGATTTGGGCGAAGGTCAAATCAAAATTGCCACGAAACAGCGGATACAGCGAGATCATCAGCGACTGCATCAGATCATTCAGAAAATGCGCCACACTGATGGCGCCCAGCACCCGGTATTGCGTGGGCGGCGCGGCGGACGAGGCAGACGCAACAGAGGCGGGAACAGACATGAAGGACACCTTCCGGCGGGCGCGCAACGGGCGCCGTCACGAATCGCGGCGCCGCATCAAAGCGTAGGATTCTAGCAGGCGTTCGGCACCGCGCCGCGCACAGATTCACACGCCTCAAGCCCGACGAATGACTTAAAATGGCCAATCCATCCACTGAGGTGCGCCATGTCGGATTTTTGGAATCAAAAGTACAGCCGTGCGGACTATTTCTACGGCGATGAGCCCAACGAGTTTTTGCGCTCGCAAACTTTTCGCCTGCCGCCCGGTGCGCGCGTGCTGGTCATCGGCGATGGCGAGGGGCGCAATGGGGTTTGGCTCGCGCAGCAGGGGTTTTCGGTCACGACGGTCGATTATTCCGCCGTCGGGTGCCAAAAAGCGCGTGCGTTGGCGACCCGCAGCGGCGCGCCGGTGGATGTGCAGTGCGTGGATTTATTGAGCTGGGATTGGCCGGTGGCGGCCTTCGATGCGGTGGTGTCGATTTACCTGCATTTTTTGCCGGAAGATCGCCGCCGCGTGCATCACCACATTGCCCACAGCTTGGCGCCGCAGGGTTGGTTCATTGTCGAGCTGTTTCATCCCGCACAACTCGCCTACTCCAGCGGCGGCCCGAAAGCGCCGGAAATGCTGGTCACGGCGGCCGATTTGCGGGCGGACTGCCCGGAACTTGAATGGCGGTTGTTGGCCGAAGGGGAAGCGTTGCTGGCCGAAGGGCCGGGGCATGCCGGTTTGGGACGCGTCACGCACGGCGTCGCACAGCGGCGCCCGCTCGCTGGTTGAAGGCGCCGACGGTGTACCCCGTGCGCTGCCACCCAGAATCACCCGGTCGGTTTCGCAAATGACTATTGTTCTCATTTGGCTTTAGGTGCTATAGTGAACCCCTGTTGTCATCGTCGCTGGAACCTTGCCTCATGCGTCCCGCTCATTTTTCCTCGGCTC
>DYMR01000101.1:3422-6874 GCA_020721485.1 Halothiobacillus neapolitanus
GCTCATTTTTCCTCGGCTCCCCGTGATTCAGCCCACTTTTCTGCGGCGGCACCCCTGATGTCGCTGCGCCCATCCGCCCAACGCCCCGCCTACGGCCTCGCACTCGCCGCCCGTGGCGCTACAGTGCGCGTGGCGGAAATTCGGGGCGATTCCATCGCGCTCAGCAAGCGGCTCGAAGGCATGGGCATTTACCCCGGCTCGCTGCTGGAGGTGGTGCAGCATGAAGGCGGCAGCGTGGTGGTGCGCATCAATGCCAGCAAGGTGGCGCTGGGCGCGGGCATGACGCACCGCATCCTCGTCACCGACGAAACCGGGCGGTAAGCCGCCATGTCGAATGTATTGCCGCCCGCATCGCCCGCTGCATCGTCCACGGTATCGCTCATGGATTTACGCCCCGGCGAGGGCGGCACCGTGCTTGGCTTCGCCCCCGGTTTGGCCGAATATCGTCGTCGGTTGATGGCGATGGGCCTCACCCCCGGCACCCCGTTCACGGTCACGCGCGTCGCGCCCTTGGGCGACCCGGTGCAACTGCGCGTCCGCCAATCCGCACTCACGCTCCGCAAAGACGAGGCGGCGATGCTGCGCATCGAGCGCACGCCCGGCTAACGCGCCCCTGCTTTTTCACGAGTCATCATGACGCACTACACCATCGGCCTGATCGGCAACCCCAATTGCGGCAAAACCACGCTGTTCAACGCGCTCACCGGCTTGAAGCAAAAAGTCGGCAACTGGCCGGGGGTCACGGTCGATCGCAAAACCGGGCAATTTGAGGTCGGCAACACCGCCATCGAGCTGGTGGATTTACCCGGCACCTATTCGCTGGATGCCGCCTCCAGCGCCTCGCTCGACGAGGCCATTGCCCGGGATTACGCGCTCTCGGGCGAGGCCGATGTCATCGTCAACATCCTCGATGCGAGCAATCTGGAACGCAACCTCTACCTCACCACCCAGCTCCTGGAAATGCGGGTGCCGTTGGTGCTGGCCGTCAACATGATTGACCTCGCCGAAGCGGCGGGCATTCAGATTGATTTTGCCGAACTCGAACGGCGCATCGGCTGCCCGGTCGTGCCGATTTCTGCCGCCAAAAAGCAGGGGCTGGACGAGCTCAAGCGCCGCCTGATCGAGCGCGCCGCCCATGCCGACGAACCGGGCATCAAAATCGAATACGCCGCGCTGATCGAATCCGCCTTGCGCACACTGTGCCCGCAGGTAGAGCCCTTCGCCGCCGCGCAACAGCTCGATCCCCGCTGGATGGCGGTGAAATTGCTGGAGAGTGATCGGCTCACGCTCGCCACCGTCGATGAGGCGCTGCGCGCCGCCGTAGCGCGGGCGCAAGACGACATTCGCGCCCACCTCAACGAAGAGCCGGATGTATTCATCGCCGATGCGCGCTACACCTTCATTCACCAGCTCACCCACGGCAGCGTGACCGTGCGCGGCCAACTGCGCCGCTCGCTCACCGATCGCATCGACGCCATCGTGCTCAACCGCTTTCTCGGCATCCCCATTTTTTTGCTGATGATGTACCTGCTGTTCGTGATGAGCTTCAACGGCGGCAACATTTTCATCGACTTTTTCGACCAAACCACCCACACGATATTCGTCAGCGGGCTTGCCCACGGGCTGCACGCGCTGCACGCGCCCGACTGGCTGATTACCCTGCTTGCCACCTCGGTCGGCGGCGCCATCCAGATTGTCTCGACCTTCATCGCCCCCATCGGCATGACCTTCCTGTTTCTGTCGCTGCTCGAAGATTCCGGCTACATGGCGCGCGCCGCCTTCGTGATGGATCGATTCATGCGCAAAATCGGCCTGCCGGGCAAAGCCTTCGTGCCGATGATCGTCGGCTTCGGCTGCAATGTGCCCGCCGTGATGGCCACCCGCACGCTCGAAGACCCGCGCGAACGGCTGATTTCCGCCCTCATGCAACCGTTTATGTCGTGCAGCGCCCGCCTCGTGGTGTACATGGCCTTCGTCACCATCTTTTTCCGAGAACACGGCGGGCAAGTCGTGTTCGCCCTGTATGTACTCGGCATCGTTTTGGCGATTCTCACCGCCCTGCTGCTGAAAAAAACCGCCCTGCGCGGCGAAGCCACCCCGTTCATCATGGAGCTGCCGACTTACCACATCCCCACCCTGCGCGGCCTGCTGCTCGCCACCTGGGAACGGCTGTCCGTATTCCTGCTGCGGGTCGGCAAAGTCATCATCGCCGCCTCGGTCATCGTCACCCTGCTCGGCAGCATCAGCCCCAGCGGCAAGCTGCTGGATGATGGCGAATTGGGGCAATCCGTCTTGGCCAGCATCGGCAAAACCATCACCCCCGTGTTTCACCCCATGGGCATTACCGACGAAAACTGGCCGGCCGCCGTCGGGCTGCTCTCGGGCGTCGTCGTCAAAGAAATTGTCGTGGGCACCCTCAACAGCGTCTACAGCCGAATGGATGCGGGCGACGCCGCCGGCACCGCGCCACACCAAAAACCGTTTGATTTCTTTGGTGATCTGAAAGCCGCGCTCGACACCATCCCCACCAACGCCCAAGCCTTCGCCCACGGCTTTTTTGACCCCCTCGGCTTCGGCGCGATTGGACAAGCCCAAACCAGCAACCTGCAACAAGCCGCCGAACAACAGAATGTCGATACCGTCACCCTCACCCGCATGGGCAGCCTGTTCACCGAAAGCGCGGCGGTGGCGTACCTCATCTTCATCCTGCTCTACATTCCCTGCGTGAACACCATGGCGGCGATTTACCGCGAAACCCGCAGCCGCGCCTGGACGCTGTTCGCCCTCGGCTGGGGCATTGGCCTCGCCTACAGCCTCGCCGTGCTGTACTACCAATTCAGCCACTTCGACGACCACCCGCTCGGCGCCATGGGCTGGCTGATCGGCGTGCTCGTGCTACTCATCGCCGTGGTGTTGGCGCTTCGGCGACACGGCCATCGCCACGCCGCCGCGCCCGCATGATTCCGCGCACATGACCCCGCGCACATGAACACCCCCGAGCGACGCCTCACCCCCAGCCACCTCAAGGCCTACCTCAAAGCGCGGGGCAGCGCCCCCCTGCGCGATGTTCTGCTGCATTTTGATGCCGCCCCCAGCGCGGTCATAGGCCTGCTCGACTTTTGGCGCGACCGAGGACACATCCGACAAACCCCCGTCAACCTACCCAGCTGCGACAGCGGCTGCGGGGGCTGCGGCAGCGGAACCGACAGCGCGTGCAGCACCGATCACGACTACGACCTCATCGAATGGATCGAGTCCAGCGCCTCGCCCGTCTGCTTCGATGTACTGGCCGATTATGACGAAGCCTGGAAACCCGCCAGCCCGCACGGGGTTTAGACAACTTGATTGGGGCACCCACCCTTCAGGGGAGGGTTGGGGTGGGGGTGCAAGGATCGGGGTGGGGCGCTCGGCTACGGAGCCTGCACCCCCTCCCCCTTGAGGGGGGAGGGTTG
>DYMR01000102.1:0-2935 GCA_020721485.1 Halothiobacillus neapolitanus
CATGAGTAATGTTGAAGCCATTGAGCAGGCCGTCCAAAACCTTCCGCCGGTTGACCTAGCCAAGTTCCGTAGCTGGTTCGTTGCGTTCGACGCTGGGGTTTGGGACGCACAGATTGAAGCCGACGCCGCTTCGGGAAAACTGGATGCACTGACAGCAGAAGCACTTGCTGAATACCGTGACGGCAAGGCGAATGAACTTTGAGGCACTTTGCATCCAGCAAATTCTGGGCTTGCCTTCATGCCTTACCCGCCGAGGTTCAAAGGCTGGCTCACGATAACTATGCTTTGCTCAAATCCAATCCCACGCATCCCTCACTACAGTTCAAACCCGTCAACAACGGGCGTTTTCGCAGCGTCCGCATTGGCTTGCATTACAGGGCGTTAGGCGTCCAGGTTTCTGAAGGCGTGCAGTGGTTCTGGATTGGCAGTCACGCTGAATACGACAAGCTGCTGGGCTAACCCTGCGCTTCACCTACCATCCCCTCACTACATCCCCTCGCGCCCCCCCTCACTCCATCGAAGCCTTTCGATAATCAATGGCTATCAATCACTTGATGAAATGCAATTAGTCGCTATCGATGTAGCCGGTTACAAATAGACCCGCATCACGGATGCATCAAACCCGATAGTGCAGGAAGTAACCGAGGAGAATCATGATGTCAGACAGCAAATGCCCGTTTCATCACAGTGCGAGCGAGGCCAAAACCAACAAAGATTGGTGGCCGAATCAGTTGAATCTTGATGTGCTGCGTCAGCACTCGAACAAGTCCGATCCGATGGGGGCGTCGTTTGATTATGCCGAGGCGTTCAAAGCGCTGGATTTGGCGGCGGTCAAGCAGGATTTGGCGGTGTTGATGACCGATTCCCAAGATTGGTGGCCGGCCGATTATGGTCATTACGGCCCGTTTTTTATCCGCATGGCCTGGCACAGCGCCGGCACATACCGCACGGGGGATGGGCGCGGCGGCGCCGGGGCGGGCAGCCAGCGCTTTGCGCCGCTCAATAGTTGGCCGGACAATGTGAACCTCGATAAAGCTCGCCGTCTGTTGTGGCCGATTAAGCAAAAATACGGTCGCCATATTTCTTGGGCGGATTTGTTGATTTTGGCGGGGAATGTCGCGCTCGAAACCATGGGCTTCAAGACTTTTGGCTTTGCCGGGGGGCGTCCCGATATTTGGGAGCCGGAAAAGGATGTGTATTGGGGTTCTGAATCGGAATGGTTGGCCACCAGCGATAAGCCTCACAGCCGCTATCGGGGGGAGCGCGATTTAGAAAATCCGCTGGCCGCCGTTCAAATGGGGCTGATTTATGTGAACCCGGAGGGGCCGGACGGCAAGCCCGATCCCCTCGCCTCCGGTCGCGATGTGCGCGAGACTTTCGCCCGCATGGCGATGAATGATTACGAAACGGTGGCGCTCACGGCGGGCGGCCATACCTTTGGCAAATCGCACGGCGCGGGATCGGCCACTCATGTGGGACCAGAGCCGGAAGCCGCCCCCATCGAGGCGCAAGGGCTGGGCTGGCACAGCAGCTTTAAGAGCGGCAAAGGCGGCGATCAGATCGGTAGCGGCATTGAGGGCGCGTGGACGCCGACCCCAACTTCGTGGGATATGTCGTATTTCGATATGTTGTTCGGCAATGAGTGGGATTTGGTGAAAAGCCCGGCGGGTGCCTGGCAATGGACGCCGAAAACCCAAACCGCCACCAATATGGCGCCGGCGGCGGAAGATGCGACGCAGAAGCGCCCGATCATGATGACCACCGCCGATATGTCGCTGCGGATGGATCCGATATACGCGCCGATTTCCCGACATTTTCATCAGAATCCGGCGGAATTTGCCGATGCGTTTGCCCGTGCGTGGTTCAAGCTGACGCACCGCGATATGGGGCCGAAATCTCGTTATCTCGGCGCGGAGGTTCCAGCAGAAGATTTGATTTGGCAAGACCCGATTCCGGCCTGCAACCACCCGCTCATCGACACGGCGGACATCGCTGCCCTCAAAGGCCGCATCCTCAGCACGGGCTTAGGTATCGGCACGCTGGTGCGCACGGCTTGGGCTTCCGCCTCAACCTTCCGGGGTTCAGACATGCGCGGTGGTGCCAATGGCGCGCGCCTGCGCCTCGCACCGCAGAAAGATTGGGCGGTGAATCGCCCCGAAGAACTGGCGGCGGTGATTACCCTGCTCGATGGCATTCAAAGCGAATTCAACCGCGCGCAAAGCAACGGGAAGAAGGTGTCGCTGGCGGATCTGATTGTGCTCGGCGGCTGCGCGGCCATCGAACACGCGGCGAAAGCGGCAGGGCATGACATCACCGTGCCGTTCACCCCCGGTCGAATGGATGCCAGCCAAGGGCAAACGGATGTGGAATCCTTCGCGGTGCTCGAACCCATCGCCGATGGCTTCCGCAATTACCAAAAGGGGCACTACACCCTGTCCGCCGAGGAATTATTGGTCGATAAAGCCCAATTACTGGGGCTGACACCGCCGCAACTGACGGTGTTGGTGGGCGGCATGCGGGCGCTGAACGCCAATTTCGATGGCAGTGCGACCGGGGTGCTCACTCAGCGACCGGAGGTGCTCAGCAACGATTTCTTCGTGAATTTGTTGGATATGAACACGGTTTGGACGGCGAGCGACAGCCACCAAAGCGTATTCGAAGGCCGCGACCGCAAAACCGGCCAACGCAAATGGACGGCCAGCCGGGTTGATCTGGTGTTCGGTTCCAACTCCGAACTGCGTGCCTTGGCCGAGGTGTATGCCTCGGCCGATGCGGGCGAATCCTTCGTTCAAGATTTTGTCGCCGCTTGGGCGAAAGTGATGGCGAACGATCGGTTTGATCTGAAATAAGTCGCGCGCGTTAAAACGGCCTGTTGAGCAACGCCTCACCCGGATTCGGGTGGGGCGTTTTTATTTGGTCTGGTTGACGGGCGGGG
>DYMR01000102.1:3035-6740 GCA_020721485.1 Halothiobacillus neapolitanus
CTCGCGCTCACCCACGGCAACGGCGGCATCCGCTGCCCGCAGCCGCGCGAGTTTTTCGCCAATTTTCAGCTCTAAACCGCGCGGCACCGGCTGATACCAGCGCGGTTCGCCCATGCCGTCAGGCAGGTAAGTTTCTCCGGCGGCATAAGCATCCGGTTCATCGTGGGCATACCGGTAGGCGTGCCCGTGCCCTAAATCTTTCATCAAGCGGGTCGGCGCATTGCGCAGATGCAGCGGCACTTCTCGGCTTTTGTCTTGCCGAATAAAAGCCACGGCGCGGTTATACGCTCGGTAGCCCGCATTGCTTTTCGCCGCCACGGCCAGGTAGATCACCGCTTGGCCTAAGGCCAATTCCCCTTCCGGGCTGCCCAAGCGTTCGAAAGTGGCGGCGGCATCGTTGGCGATTTGCAAGGCACGGGGATCGGCCAAGCCAATGTCTTCCCAGGCCATGCGGATAATCCGCCGCGCGAGATACAACGGATCGGCGCCGCCATCGAGCATGCGGGTCAGCCAATACAGCGCAGCATCGGGATGCGAGCCGCGCACGGATTTATGCAGGGCAGAAATTTGATCGTAAAAATGATCCCCGCCTTTGTCGAACCGGCGGCTGTTCAACTGCAAGGTATGCGCGACAAAATCCGCATCCACCGCGCCCAAACCGCCGGTTTGCGCCGCATTCACGCACTGCTCGAACAGGTTGAGCAAACGGCGCGCATCGCCATCGGCATAACCGATCAGGGTGTCGATGGCCGCCGATTCAAACGCGATACCCGCCGCCGTGTGCTGTACCGCGCGGTCGAACAGTTGCCGTAACTCGGCCTCGGTCAGCGAACGCAGCACATAGACCTGCGCCCGCGAAAGCAGCGCGGCATTCACTTCAAACGAGGGGTTTTCCGTTGTGGCGCCGATTAAGGTAATCAGGCCATTTTCCGCATAAGGCAGCAGCGCATCTTGTTGCGCTTTGTTGAAGCGATGAATTTCATCGACAAAGAGAATGGTTTTCTGGCCTTGACTTAAATGCCGCTCGGCCTGCTCCATCGCCGCACGAATGTCCTTCACGCCAGAAAATACCGCAGAAAGCGCGATAAAAGCACAATCAAACGCGGTCGCCATCAAACGCGCCAAAGTGGTTTTACCCACTCCCGGCGGCCCCCAAAAAATCATGGAATGCAGACGACCCGATTCAAAGGCCACCCGCAGGGGCTTGCCCGCGCCCAAAAGCTGGCTTTGCCCGATGACTTCATCCAAGGAATGCGGCCGAAGCGCCTCAGCCAAAGGCGGTGTGGGCGCTTGCGTGAACAGATCCGCCACGATTTAAGACGAAGGGTTTTTCACGACATCCACCCCCGGCGGCGGGGTGAATACAAACTGGGAGGCATCCACCGGTTGGTTGATTTTCCGCTCGCTAAATTGCACCGTGGTGCGGTTGCCGAGCTTATCGGTGAATACCATCGCCTTAATGCCGCGCGCATCCATGCCCACTTGCAGTTGGGTGAAATCGCCCGAGGGATTGCGCTCGACCAACGAAAACCAACGCAGCCCGTCATTACTGCCCTGCGGGCTGATGTTGAACGCGGCATTCAGCGGTTTGCTGCCCAAAAAAATCCCAATCGGCGCGCCACGATCTTGCGACAGATCATTGATCGTGACCTGCTTCAAATCCGGGTCATACACCCACAGCGTGCCGCCCTTGGCGATCAGTTTTTGCACATAGGGCGATTGATATTCCCAGTAAAATTGCCCCGGTCGCGCCAGCACGAATGCGCCGGTGGACGCGGGTTGCTTTTGCCCGCGCGCATTCACTTGCTGCTGAATAAAATCAGCCGAGAAGGTTTTGAGCTGATGAACGAATTGCGTCAAGGTATCGACTTCGGCGCGTTGTTCGGCCGATAGCAAGGGCGTGGCTTCGGTCGCCGCTAAGGTCACCGGGCTGATGCCACAGAGTGCCAGCGCCACGAGACCCGCGAACCATCGCGGAAATTTCGACATATACACCTCGAATTTTGAAGAAGCCATCGCGCGGCGGCGCAAAAATTCAATCGCGCGGGGGCGGGGCGAGCACTTCACGCGAACCGTTGGCTTGCAACTGGCCGACAATGCCGTCTTGCTCCATTTGCTCGACCAGCCGCGCCGCGCGGTTGTAGCCAATTTTCAAACGCCGTTGCACATAAGAAATCGACGCCTTGCGGGATTCGACCACGATGCCAATCGCCTGATCGTACAATTCGTCGCCACTTTCGCCCGCCGCCAACGGCGGTTTTTCTCCCGGCAACACCACCGCCGCCGTCGATTCTTCGGACAAAATATCGTCAATGTAGTTCGGGGCACCGAGGGATTTCAGCGCTTCCACCACGCGATGCACCTCGTCATCACTCACAAAGGCACCATGCACCCGCATCGGCAAGCCCGTGCCGGGCGGCAGATAAAGCATATCGCCGTGGCCGAGCAAACTTTCCGCGCCCATTTGATCCAAAATCGTGCGCGAATCAATTTTCGACGACACTTGGAACGAAATCCGGGTGGGAATGTTGGCCTTAATCAGGCCGGTAATCACATCGACGGAAGGCCGTTGCGTGGCCAGAATCAGATGAATGCCCGCCGCCCGCGCTTTTTGCGCCAACCGAGCGATCAACTCCTCCACCTTCTTGCCGACCACCATCATCATGTCGGCAAACTCATCGACCACGACCACGATGTAGGGCAGTTTTTCCAATTCCGCTGCGGGCAAATCGGGATCGAAAGCCTCCGCCGGATTGTGGAACGGATCACGCAAGGGCGTGCCACGGGCCGCAGCGGCCGCAATTTTTTCGTTACAGCCGGCCAAATTCCGCACACCCAGGGCGGACATCAGCTTGTACCGCCGCTCCATCTCGCCCACCGCCCACCGCAGGGCATTCGCCGCCTCTTTCATATCGGTGACGACCGGCGCGAGCAAATGCGGAATCCCTTCATACACCGAAAGTTCCAGCATTTTCGGATCGATGAGAATGAGCCGAACTTCCTCCGCCGTGGATTTGTACAGCAGGCTCAGAATCATCGCGTTCACGCCGACCGATTTGCCGGAGCCGGTAGTGCCCGCCACCAGCAAATGCGGCATCCGCGCCAAATCGGCCGTAATCGACGCGCCCGCAATGTCTTTGCCGAGCGCCATGGTCAGCGGCGATGCGCTGTCCCGATACACCCGCGATTCGATCAATTCGCGCAACGAAATCAACTCGCGGACTTGGTTCGGAATTTCCAAACCCACCGTCGATTTACCGGGAATGACCTCGACCACCCGCACGGAAACAATCGACAAAGCCCGTGCCAAGTCTTTGGCCAAATTGGAAATTTGACTGACCTTGACCCCCGCCGCAGGCTGCAATTCAAACCGCGTAATCACCGGACCCGGTGTGGCCGCGACCACCTCGACCCGCACGCCAAATTCTTCCAGCCGTTCTTCGATCAAACGGGACAAATGCGCCAAAATTTCCGGGGAAAATCCCGCTTGACGCGCCGGGGCGAAGTCCAATAAATCCACAATTGGCCGACCGCCTGCGGTGCCCAACATCGGCTGCGGCACGGGCGCGGCCTTGGCCGGCTTTAGCGGTTTGCGCGCCACAGCGTCTGGCTGTGTGGCGGCAGATGGCAGGGTGGCAGTCACTTCCGCTGTAATGGCAGGCACGGTGCTCAGCGGCGGCATGGCGGGCGACCGAGCGGCTGCCA
>DYMR01000103.1 GCA_020721485.1 Halothiobacillus neapolitanus
ATGATGATGCTGTTGGAGCGCGGGTCAACGGTCATGCTGCCGCGATCGGTGAGGAAGCGTTGCTGCGTATCTTCTGCGCCTTTGCCATCTCCGGACGGTTTTTTGCCTGAATTTGAAGCGGATTCGAGCAATTTGTAGATGTCGTCTGCTTTGGCGTAGTTGATTTGAACAATGTCCGTGACCAGCGGGGCGAGCTGTTGCGATTGTTGACGCGCTTCCAGTTCGGCTTTGTCGCGCGCCACAATATCGGCTGTCGGGGCAACATACATGACATTGCCGTTTTTGCGCATCGACAGTCCTTTGGTGGTCAGGATTAAATCCAATGCCTGATCCCAGGGCACATTTTCCAATCGCAGGCTGATCGAGCCTTTGACATCATCGCTCACCACAATGTTGTTACCGGTGAAGTCGGCAATTAATTGCAGCAGCGGGCGAATTTGGATGTCTTGGAACTTCAGGGTCAGACGCTGGCCGGTGTATTTTTTCTCACCGACTTGCTGGCCACTGGCATTCACGGGGATTGGTTTCACCTCGACCACGAGGCGGTTGTCGGTTTGGTAAGCCAAATGCTCGCCCGCGTTGCGCGTGGTGAGGGTGATTCGGCTGCCATTGCCCAATGAGCGGACATCTACATTTTCCACCGGAGTGGAGAAGTCTTTGACATCAAAGCGACCCGTTTCTACCTTGGTATTCGGCAGGTCGATGATAATGTTGCTGCCTTCGCTGCGCAGGTGCATCGGCGTATTGGGGCCGCCGGTTAGAATCAGCAGGCGGCCGGCACCATCGCTGGCACGGCGGAAGTCGATATTTTGGCCACGATCCATCGCAGTGCTGGGGTTGTTGCCCGCCACGGTGCTGACCGCCACGCCAGAGGCGGTCGTATTGCTGGCCGCAGACGGCTTGAAGGTGACGGTGACTTCATTGCCTTTCGGGGCAATCGCATAGGGTGTGGTTTTGCTGAGGTTAAACACCACGCGGGTTTTCCCGCCGGCTTCGGCCATCATCAGCGATTTCACCGTACCCAAGTCGATTTTCTGACTGCGTTCGCCCGTGCTATTGACGGTGTCCGGCAGGTCGATGGCGACGCGGGCCGGGTTGTCGATTTGGAAGTTATCCGGGCTGCCCGCCAATGGCGCGGAAAGCTTGAAGTGCACGATCACGGCACCGTCGGCACCGCGTTCGGTGGTGACCGATTCCAAGTTGCCGGCGTGCGCCAATGCGGGCAGCAGCAATGAGGCGGAGAGAATGCCCAGCGAACGACGAATGGCGCTCGCCAGCGGGCGATGATTTGAATGTGCATCCCTAACTGTCAACATGTTTCTATCCCCTTGAATTACTTGTTCGATTTCTGCTGGACGATCGCTGATTGCTTACGCCAGCCGCCCTGTCCATCGGGCACGATTTCTTCGAGCGTAATCTTGTCGCTGGTAATGCTCACGACCTTGCCGTAATTGAGACCCATGTAGTTGCCCACTTGGATTTCATGAATGACATCGTCCGGATCACGCACGAGCGCATAGGTTGTGCCACCGCGCACGATGATGCCTTTCATGCTGAGGGCATCGAGCGGGAACATTTCCAGCGGCTCTTTCGGGCGGTTCATGTCTGGGCTCACGCCATTGGTATGGTTCGCCTTTTGTGTCACCGGTGGGGCGAAGGGCGTGCGGGCATTGGTTTCGACATAGCTGTATTTGGGCAGCGGTTTCATTTCCGGGATCGGTTCGATTTTTCCGCCCGGCCGCGCCAAGATTTGATCGACCTTTTGCGTCAGATCGTTCATGTTGCTGGCGCAACCGCCCAGCGCCAGCGTGATCGGAACTAAGGCACTGAGCCAAAGCTGGCGGTTCATCGGGAAGGAGAGGATGCGCGTTTTCATTTGGCACCCTCCGTTTCACCTTGCTCCAAGTAGCGATAGGTCTTCGTTACGATGGTCATGACCAGCATCGGGGACTTCATGTCCGGTTTATCTCCTGCTTCTGGCTGGATGGTCGGGTTGTGCAATGTGACGATACGCGGCAAGTTGGCGGTATCGCTAATGAACTTAGCCAGTTGGTTGTAGGTGCCTTCGAGCGTCAAGGTGTAGGGCATTTCCGCGTAGAAGGTGTGCTTGATTTCTGCGCCCGGTTGAATCTGTTGGTTTTTCAAACCGTTTTTCAATGAGGTTTGCGCCACATCGATAATCAGATTTTCGGCTTCCGTTTTGTTGGGCAATTGCCGCAGCAGTTCGCCGAAACGGGTTTGCATTTCCTTGAGCTGATCCTCATATGCCTTGAGGTTGGCCGCCAAGCGCTGTTTGCTCTCGACCGTAGTCAACAGAGACACTTCTTGCGCCTGTTTCTGCGCCAATTCGTCGCGTTGCGGCAGGGTGTCAAAATAGATGACCGCCCCGACAATCAGTGCGATGACGAAAACGAAGATCACCATTCGGGTGCCGAGTGAGGCAAGACCGATGGTCTGAAAGTCGAGACTTTTAAGTTCGTTGAGATCCATCTCTTATTGCTCCTTGGCCGAATCTGCCGCCTTGGGTTGTTTGATTTGGGCGGTGATTGAGAAGACATACCGGCTGCTGGGGTTGATGTCTTTGCCGGGTGTTTGCGCCAGAATCCCTGAGCCGACAATGATGGCGCCCCCAATGGTACTGGAGCTGTTCAGCTGGCGAAGGTAGTCCGCGACCCGTGCCTGCGCATCCGCATAGCCTTGAATGTTGATGGTTTTATTGTCGCCACTCACGGAGATGTTGGTGAGCTGGATGCCATCCGGTAAGGTTTTAACAAAATCTTCCATCAGGTGAACGATGGTCGGTCGGCTGGATTGCAGTTTTTCAATCACTTGCATCCGGGCGATCAGTTCGTCCTTTTTCTTCTTCAGCTCGTTGATGGCTTGAATTTTTCGATCTAAATCCTTGATGACGCCGTCCAAATACTGGTTGCGTTGATCTTGATTATCAATTTGGTTTTGTTCGTACAGATGAATGCCGCCGCCAATGGCGAGCGCCACCACGACACTGCTGGCCAAATGTACGACAAAGTTGCGCTGGAGCGCTTGGCGGCGCTCATCGCGCCAAGGGAGGAGGTTGATTCTTCTCATTGGTCAAAGCTCCGTAAGGCGAGGCCGCAAGCAATTAGCATGGAAGCGCCGTGATTGGCGAGCAACTCTGCTGCAATTCTTGATCCTTGGCCGATGGCGGCAAACGGATTCGCGCTGCGCGTCCGGATGCCGGTTTCGTTGTTGATCCGTTCGATGACGCCTGGGGTATTCGCTGTGCCACCTCCGAGCAAAATCAGCCCGATGGAGCTGCCGCTGTGTTCTGAATAATAAAACTGGATGTACCGCTCGACTTGCATGGCCATATTGTCGATGAATGGCTGCAATACCTTCCGATGGTAGTCATCGGGCAGGGTGTCGTTGCGTTTTTTCTCTTCGGCTTCTTCGGGCGACATGCCGTAGTACGCGGCGATTTCGTTCGTCAGTTGCTTGCCGCCGAAGGGATGTTCTTTGCTATAGAGAATTTTGTTGCCACTGAAGACATTGATGGTGGTGGCGTTCGCGCCCACATCCAGCAAGGCGACAGGTTGCGCCCGATCTTCCGGGTTTAGGGTTGGCGCAATGATTTCAGTGAAGGCGTTTTGGATGGCGAAGGATTCAATGTCCACCACATCCACGGTTAAGCCGGCGGCTTCCGCCACGGCGATGCGCCCCTCGACATTGTTGGTGCGGGTGGCGGCCATAATGACGCGCAGGCTGCCTTCGGTTTCCGTGCCCTTCTTCTTTTTGGCCAGCTTTGCCAGCGCGTCGGGCGATTCGGGTTCGAAGTCCAAGCTGACTTCGTCCATGGGGAACGGGATGAATTGGTCGGATTCCATCCGAACTTGTTCTTCCAGTTCAAACTCGTTACCCGGATTGCTGATGGTCAGCAGTCGGCTGACGCTGGCGCTGGCGGGTACGGCCATGACGATGTGTTTGGTTTTGGCACGCGACCGCGACAAAGCGCGGCTGAGTGCGCCGGCGACAACATCGGGGTCGGTGATGGTTTTGTCCTGAACGGCGCCCGGTGTGAGCGGTTCAATCGCGAATGCGGTAGGTCGGTAGCTGTTTTTATGCTTTTCGAGCATCAATACCTTGACGGCAGTTGAGCTGATATCGACACCGAGACGAGGACTCTTGGAGCTAAATAGTGGCACGGTCATTCCCTTCCCTTTGGGTGTGCGCTAAGGTGGCGCGCACTCTTCTTAATCCACCGACGCATCCTAGGATAAAACCTGTAGGCTTGTCGAATATTCTTCACTTGATGCAACTTTGGTTGCGCGAAAACACGGCTCAGTTGAAATTAAATGAAACTTATCAAAATTGTTCTCTATCTGTTTGGTTTTTTGTTGATTTTTGTGGTTGGCGGTGTGGGTGTCCTGTATCAAATCTACAACAGCCAGTTGCCCGATGTGGCGGATTTGTCCGCAGTTCAGTACCAAATTCCGATGCGGGTTTATGACGCCGATGACGGTTTGATTGCCGAGTTTGGTGAGAAACGGCGCTTTCCCGTGACCTATGCGGAGCTGCCTAAGGTGGTGGTGGATGCCTTCGTTTCTGCGGAAGATGACGGGTTTTTCACGCATGGCGGGGTGGATGTGCAAAGTTTGTTCCGCGCCGGCTACGAGCTGGTGAAAACGGGGCATAAAGGGCAGGGCGGTTCGACCATCACGATGCAGGTCGCGCGGAATTTCTTTTTGGGTCGGGAAAAAACCTACAGCCGCAAGCTGATGGAGATTTTGCTGGCGATCAAGATTGAGCACACGCTCAGTAAAGAGCAAATCATGACGCTCTATCTGAACAAGATTTTTCTTGGGAACCGGGCGTATGGGATCAAAGCGGCGGCGCAGGTGTATTTCGGTAAGTCGCTCGATCAGTTGACGGTGGCGGAGGCGGCGATGCTGGCGTCGTTGCCGAAGGCGCCTTCGACGGTGAACCCGGTGTCGAATCCCGATCGGGCGCTGGCGCGGCGGGCGTATGTGCTGGGGCGGATGTTGTCGCTGGGGTATATCGATCAGGCGCAGTATGACCAGGCCATGCAGGCCACGCTGCCGGGGCATTTGTTCGCCAGCGCGATCATTCAGACGCATGCGCCGTTCGTGGCGGAAATGGTTCGCCAAGAAATGGTGGCTAAATATGGGGATAAAGCCTACGAAATGGGCTTGAGCGTTCACACCACGATTAACCCGAAAGCGCAGCAGGTCGCGCGCGAGGCGCTGCGCACCGAGCTTTTGGCCTATGACCGCCGGCACGGCTATCGGGGCGCGGAAGATCATTGGGGCAAGCTGCTGAGCGATCCGACGGCGTTGCAGGCCAAATTAGATGACACGCCCACCGTGGGTGGTTTGGCGCCGGCGGTGGTGTTGTCGGCGGATGCAAAATCCGCCACGGTGTTGCTGCGCGGCGGTACCAAGCAAGAGCTGACGATGGATGCGGTGAGCTGGGCCTGTACATATGAATCAGTGAACCGCTGCGGCGCGCGGCCAAAAGCGGTGAACGAGGTGCTGTCGCCGGGGGATTTGATTCGGCTGCAAACGCTGGCGGATAACAAAACGCTGCTGGCGGAAATTCCTGCGGTGAGCGGGGCGTTTGTGGCGCTGGATCCTGAGAGTGGCGCCATTCGCGCCTTGGTCGGGGGATTCGATTTTGCCCACGACAGTAAATTCAACCATGTCACCCAAGCGCAGCGGCAACCGGGTTCCGGCTTCAAGCCCTTCCTGTATTCCGCCGCGTTGGATCATGGATTTACGCTGGCCACGCAGATTAATGACTCGCCGGTGGTGATTAAAAACGGCGTGCGCCAAGGCGTGGATTGGCGCCCGCAAAACTATGAGAAAAAATTCGGCGGCATGATGAGTCTGCGCATGGCGTTGGTGCACTCGGTGAACTTGGTGTCCATTCGTTTAATTGAGGCGCTGGGGCCTGACAATGTGCTGAAGTACGCCAGTCGGTTCGGTCTGCCGACGAAAAATTGGCAGCCGACTTTGTCGATGGCGTTGGGTAGCTACACGCTGACCCCGTTGGAGTTGGTGGGCGGGTACGCCACCTTCGTCAATGGTGGGTATCGGGTCACGCCGTATCTTATTGCGGAGGTGGATAACGGCGATCACACGGCAATTGATAGCCATCCGTCGGTGAATTTGTGTGACGATTGCCCGCTGGATTCGCCGGATCCGAGCATTGCGCCGCGCATCATCAGTCCTCAAAACGCCTTTTTGATGCGCTCCGCCATGCGGGATGTGGTGCGCATGGGCACCGGCGCGCGCGCGTATCGGGAACTCAAGCGCGATGATATCGGCGGCAAAACCGGCACCACGAATGAGCAGCGCGATGCGTGGTTTAACGGCTTCGGCCCCGGCTGGGTCGCGACGGCCTGGGTGGGTTTTGATGACAACACCCCTTTGGGGCACCGTGAAGTCGGCGGAACTGCGGCCCTGCCCATCTGGGTGGATTTTATGCGGGCGATGTTGCCGCCGCCGACCAAGGCGCCGCATGTGCCGCCGCCGGGCGTGGTGGAGGCGATGATTGATCCGGCGACCGGTGAGCGTCTGCCGCCCGGCAGCAGCGGTGGGGTGCGGGAGTATTTCGATGTGACCAAGGCGCCGGCGGACGCTTCGGGTATGAACAATGCGCCAATCCCCGTGCAGCAGGTGCCGCAGCACCTGTTGAACGATTTGTTTTGAGGTGATCCATGGCGGGCGGCCCGGCCTCGG